>JAISAV010000070.1 GCA_031266545.1 Odoribacteraceae bacterium
GCCCGTTTTCGTGTCAATTCACGCCTGTATCTTTCTTTTCTATAAAATTCTGTTCTCCTGAAGGATTATTTACACCATTTTTGTAAGTTTGTGCGATTAAACACGGAAGCGTGATACAAGTGAATTATTTATTAAAACTTAACTTAGTTATTATGTTGAAACTTAATGGTTTTCTATTGTTTCTAATGATGGCCTTCTCCGTGCAAGCGCAACAAGCGCCGGGCGGGCAGAGGGATTCGTCGGAAAGAGTGGTTCCGACGCCGAGACCCGGGGCCGGTAGGGCCACCCCGAACGCGAATGCGCCCAAACCTTATCGAGAGGTGATTACCGACAAGGCGATCACGGACGAGGGAGTGTTTACTGTCCATCGCGTGGACGAGCGTTATTTCTTCGAGATTCCCGACGCGCTGCTGGGACGCGACGTCTTGATCGTGAACCGCGTGGCCCGGGCGCCGGAAGAGATAAGGGAGTTGTACGGTAGCGACCAGATTGGGGAAATCGTCGTTCGCTTCGAGAAAGGGAAGAATGACAAGATTTTCCTGAGGCGGGTGCTGCACGTGGAACGCGCCGATAGCATCGAGACCGGCATGTACCGGTCGGTCAGCAATTCCAGCCTGCCGGCCATCCTCGCGAGTTTCGCGGTGAAGGCTTACGGCGGCGACAGCCTCGGCGTGAAGACGTCGGTGATCGACATGACCGACTTCGTGCAGGGGGAGAACGAGGTGCTCCACTTTTCCGCCTCGAACAAACGGAACGTCGGCGGTTTCCAGGGCGACAAGTCTTATATCGAGTCGATCAAGTCGTACCCGATCAACATCGAGATTCGCACCGTGAGGACGTACGGTCGCGGCGCCGGGACCCCGCGCCCCGGTATGCCGGCAGCCGCCGCGGCGCCCGCGTCCGCGCTGCCGATCACGTTCGAGATGAACAGTTCGCTGGTGCTGCTACCCGAAACGCCGATGAAGCCGCGGTATGCCGACGCCCGCGTGGGTTATTTCACGCAAAGTTTCAACAAGTTCGAGGACAACGCGGTGGAGGCGAAGGCTTACATCGCCCGTTGGAAGCTGGAACCCAAGGATAAGGCCCGGTACGCGCGCGGCGAGTTGACCGAACCGGTGAAGCCAATCGTGTTTTACATCGATCCCGCCACGCCCAAGAAGTGGGTGCCTTACCTGATCCAGGGGGTGAACGACTGGCAGGTGGCGTTCGAGGCCGCCGGGTTCAAGAACGCCATTTACGCGCTGGAAGCGCCGGCAAACGATAGCACGTGGAGCATCAACGACGCGTTGCACAGCGTGATCGTGTATAAATCATCCACGATCGCCAATGCCAGCGGGCCTCACGTGCACGACCCGCGGAGCGGCGAGATCATCGAGACGCACATTAACTGGTATCATAACATCCAGGAGTTGTTGCATAACTGGTATATGATTCAAGTGAGCATGGTCGATCCTGCCGCCCGCAAGATGAAGTTCGACGACGAGTTGATGGGGCAGTTAATCCGCTTCGTCTCGTCGCACGAGGTGGGCCACACGCTGGGGTTGCGCCATAACTACGGATCGAGTTCCACGGTGCCGGTCGAGAAATTGCGTGACAAATCGTGGGTGGAGAAGAACGGCCACACGCCGTCGATCATGGATTACGCGCGATTCAATTACGTGGCGCAGGCCGGGGACAAGATCGGGCGGGCAGGCCTCTTCCCGCGTATCGGTGACTACGACAAGTGGGCCATCGAGTGGGGTTACAAGTGGTTGCCGCAGTTTGCCACGCCCGATGACGAGATCCCTCACCTGAATCAATGGATCATCCAGCGGTTGCAGAATCCCCGCCTCTTTTTCGGCCACGAGATGGATGCTTCTGACCCTCGCTCGCAAAGCGAGGACTTGGGCGACGACCCGGTACTGGCCAGCCGCTACGGTATCCAGAACTTGAAAGCCATCCTGCCGCAATTGCCGCAGTGGACGCGCGAGGAAAACAAAAACTATGGCGGTTTGCAGAAAATGTATGGAGAAGTGATCGGGCAGTACGGGCGCTACATGGGGCACGTCGCCAAGGTGATCGGGGGGAAATACAACACGCCGAGGACCGTCGAGGAAGCCGGGTTGGTGCATGTTCCCGTCCCCGTCGAAAAGCAGAAGGAGGCGCTGAAATTCTTGATCGATAACCTTTTCCAAGTACCCGTGTGGTTGCTGGACGAGTCGATTATACCCAACATCAACATCGACCCCGTTTCGTTGGTCGGGACTAACCAGGCGTCCGTTTTGTCGCGGTTGCAGAACCCGACGATCTTGATGAACATCATCCGGGACAAGCAATATGATTTGTTCGAGTACCTGGATGATTTGAAGCAAGGGGTCTGGACGGAATTATATACCAACCAGCCGGTTGACCTGCTCCGGAGGAATTTGCAACGGGCTTACGTGGCTAACTGCACCAAGGAGTTAACCGTTACGCCTCCCACCGGGAATACAGTCCCGTTCTCCGCGCCCAATCAAAGTCAAAATGACGCGGCCGGTATTTACCGCTCTCACCTGACCGAACTCTTGGGCGACGTGGTACACGCCGCCGGCAAGACGAGCGACAGGATGACGCTGGCTCACCTGCGAGATATCCAAAAGCGTATCGAGAAGGCGTTAGAACCCGCTCGATAAGTAATGAAAAAAGAAGTCCCGGAAAACCGGGACTTCTTTTTTTGTATGGTTAATCTAACATAGATTACTCATTATGTAATTTCATCATTAGCAAATTTAGCGATATTTCAATCATAAAAGTTGCTTTACCCTAACACTTCGTTTTTCGCTTAAATCGTGCCAAATAATGTCTTATTCTACTGTTATAACCTTCTGCCGAAAATTTTTACGCCGGCGCCGGTGCCCGGTATACCGGGGAATCGCCGTTACTTCTTGATGATCTCCACGATACGCTCGTTGTTGATGATGATCATCCCGTGGCGGTCATCCGTGATGCCCTCGCGGAGGCGGTAGGGGTAGGTCGGCACGCCGTCCTTCATGACCGTGGGCACGAAGACGAATTGCAGGTTATCCTTGCGCTCGCGCAGGGCATGGCCCGCCTCGATGATATGCGTCGAGATGATAAACGAGCAGTTGCGGTGGTCGGAATAGGCGTCCGTGACGGCCACCGTCGCGTCATACGCGTCCTTGACGTTCGTGCCCTTGAACAGCTCGTCGAAGACGACCACGAGGTTCTTGCCGCTCGCCACCTCGCTGGCCACGTGCTTCACGCGCAGCACCTCGGCGTAGAAGTGGCTGTAGCCCATGTTCAGGTTGTCGGCCACGTTGATGGAGGTGAAGAGGCCGTCTTGCACGGAAAATTCCATATCTTCGGCCGCGACGGGGAAGCCCATGTGGGCGAGGTAGAGGGAGATGCTGAAGGATTTCATCAGGGTGGACTTGCCCGCCATGTTGGCGCCCGTCAGGAAGACGACGTTGCGCTCGCGCGTGATCTCGATCGTGTTGGGCACGGCGTTCTCGATGCAGGGGTGGTAGACGTTTGTCACGGTGATCCGGTTGCCGCCCGCCTCGAAGGGGAGCGCCCGCGCGCGGGTGAAGCCGCGCTCGCGGGAGACGTTCGAGATGGAGAGGTAGGCGTCAAACTCGTACAGGAGGCGCATCATCACCCGCGTCTCCTCGCGGCAGGTGCCGCGCAGGGTGAAGTCGCGGCGGGCCACGTCGAACCATTTCCACTTTTTCTCCCGCGGGAGGTTGAAGACCCATTCCAGCCGCTTGTCGGCGAAGAGGGCGCGGGCTTTTTGCAGGCGTTCCCGGTAGGCGGCGGGGACTTCCCCGTCGGAGAGGCGCTCGACGAACGCGCGCAGGAGCTGCATGAAGCGCGTGGCGGCGATCAGGCCCTCGCGGGTGATCTCGTACTCCTTGCTCGCGCCGATGTGGTGCATCAGCTTGCGGCGGCCCGTGTAGAAGAGGGTCTCGAGGAGGTTGCCGCCGCCGGAGTTGCTGAAGTAGTGGTCGACGGTCACGAACAGCTCGTCGTCCACGGGGAAGGGCAGGGCGAGGTCGCGGAAGTAGGCGATGACGCTCGAGCGGTCGTTGATCGCGGCGGCGTCATTCAGCGGTTGCTGGAACATGGATTCCAGCAACTGCTTTCCCCCGCGCGTGCGGGTGGCGTTGAAGACGTTAAAGATGGAGTTCGGGCGGAACTCGCCCAGCATGTTCAGGTCTTCCAGCGTTTGCTTGTCGACGAGGAAGGGGGAGCGCTCCCCCGTCGTCTTTTCTCCCTCGCCGCGGATGATGTCGATGACCTTCTCGTTGTTGATGATCATCATCCCGTGGCGGTCGCTCGTGATGCCGTCCGCGAGCGTGTAGGTGTAGCGGGGGACGCTCCCCTCCATCACCGTCGGAAAGTAGACGAAGTGGATGTTGTCGCACAGGTTGCCCAGCGTCTCCCCCGCCTCGATGATGTGCGTCGAGATCACGAAGAGGCAGTCGCGCTTGCCCGAGAAGGCTTCCGTGATGGCGACCGTGGCGTCGTAGGCGTCCTTGACGTTGGTGCCGCGGAAAAGCTCGTCGAAGATCACCAGCAGGTTTTTCGAGCGGCCCAACTGCTCGGCCACCTTCTTGACGCGCAGCACCTCGGCGTAGAAGTGGCTGTAGCCCATGTTCAGGTTGTCCGGGAGGTTGATCGTCGTGTACATCCCTTCCAGCACGGAAAATTCCATCTCTCCCGCCGGCACGGGGAAGCCCATGTGAGCGAGGAATACCGTGATGCTTAACGTCTTCATGAAGGTCGACTTGCCCGCCATGTTCGCCCCCGTCAGGAAGATCACGTTGTTCGAGCGGTTTACCGTCAGGGAGTTGGCCACGGCGTTCTTCACCTGCGGGTGGTACATGCGCGTCACCCTCAGCATGTTTTGACCGCCCGGCATGGCCTTCGCGATCACGAACCCGCGGCGGGTGGCCACCAGCGCCACCGCGATGTAAACGTCAAGGTTATAGATCCAGTAGAGGAGGCGCTGCAACTTCTCGCGGGTCTTGAAGCGGAGCAGGACGTCGAGGGCGGCCGTCTTGGCGTAGGGCAACTTCTTGGCGTTCTTCTCCTCGAAGAGCGGCGCGAACTCGGGGTCGCGCGCGAGGCGCCCCATCTCCTCCAGCTCCTCGCGGTAGGGGCCGGTCTCCTCGTTCTTCTCCATCTGCTCGATAAACTCCCGCAGGCGGTTCACGATCTCCACGGCGGCCAGCACGCCCTTGTGCAACTGCTCGTAGTCCGTGTCGGCGCCCATCGCGCCCTTCAGCTTGCGTTGCAACGTGTTGTCCTCGGCCGCCAGGCGGGTGCGGCTATCCGTGTTCGAGAGGTAGTACTCGATCGTGTCAAATAGCTCCCCGCGGAAGGGGAACGGCATCCCGTTCGCCTGGAAAAAGCGGATGATGCTGCCGCGCTTGTTGATCTTCTCCACCTCGGAGAGCGGGTAGAGGAACATCTCCTCCAGCACCTGCGCCCCGCCCCGCGTGCGGGTCGTGTTAAACATGTTGTAAATGGAATCCCTCCCGCGTTTCCCGAAAATGTTCAGGTCATCGAGTGTCTGCTTGTCAATAATAAAGGCCATCTTTACTGTAGATTTATAGGTTATTTTCATGTATGTTTTTCGCGCAACGGCCACCTCTCCTTCGCCTCGCGGGTATCATTTCTTTACTCGTACCGCCCCTGCTCGCGTGACCTGAAATCAAAAAAACATTTTATCTTTCAATTTGTTTCTAAATGGGCGCACAATGTTAGGAAATAATATCTCATTTTCACGCGTCTATTTCTTAAAGTTACTTTAAAAATGGGTTAAAAAAGATTCACGCCGCCGCACGGGGTTGCCGCCCTCGACGGCACGCCGCCGCCGCGCGGGACGTTATTCGTCCCGCGGGTGTTAAATAACGTCAAGCCGACGTGCGCAGGCGGGTAGTTTTAGCCCTTGCCAAAGAGGCGTTTCAAGGCTTCGATCTCCCGTTTTCGCTCCTCGAGGAGGCGTTTACTCTCCACGTTTTCCCAATAATAGCAAGCAACGATTATCAACACGCGCAAAATTTGCGCGTGTTGATAATTCATCGCACTTTTGTCCTATGAAAAGTGTAATAGAGCAAAAGGAATATATCGACAAACTGTTGTCATACAAGGAAACATCGATGTTATCGAAGATCACAAATTGAAACGCGATGAAGAAAATGATTGTTTTATTGCTTGCCGTGTTATATGCAGGTACAGTGTACGGTCAGGAAAAAGAAAGCGTCACCTCAAGTAGGTATACATTAGTTGTCCGGGGCGCTGCATTTGAAAAAGCGCTTGGCAAATTAAAATCCCGACAAGATAGCGCGCAACGTCATCCTGCCGAACCGGAGATGATATTCGTACAAGGCGGCACGTTTCGGATGGGCGGCACCCACGAACAAGGCAGTGATAGCGATAATGACGAAAAGCCGGTTCATGAAGTAACGATAAGTAGTTTCTATATTGGCAAATACGAGGTAACACAAACACAGTGGGGATTGCTGATGGACAATAACCCGTCGAGTTTCGAGGGGGGTAATCTTCCCGTAGAAGAGGTAAGCTGGAATGACGCCCAAATGTTTATCGAGCGCTTGAACGCTGCTACCGGCAAGCAATACCGTTTGCCTACCGAGGCCGAATGGGAATATGCCGCACGAGGCGGCAACCGAAGCAACGGTTACCGGTATTCAGGGAGCAATTTTATTGAAATCGTCGCGTGGTTTGGCGATAATTCGGATGGCACGACTCACCCCGTGGGGACAAAACGGCCCAACGAACTTGGCATACATGACATGAGCGGGAATGTTTGGGAGTGGTGTTACGACTGGTATGGCACATACCCCGCATCGGCGCAGGATAATCCCTTAGGCGTTTCGTCTGGTTCTTGTCGTGTGAATCGGGGCGGTGGTTGGTACGGCAATGCCGGCTATTGTCGCGTGGCGACTCGCTATGACTATTCGCCTGACAATAGTCGCGGCTTTCTTGGCTTCCGCTTGGCTTGTAATCCAGAGTAGGGTATACCTAATAGTAGTTACTTGTATCTGTAAGGTGACACAAAATAAACGCGTGCAGGCTGGGTATTGAGCCGTAAAAAGTATAATTTTGCCTGCTTTAAAACACAAAAAAGAGATGCAGACGTTAGTGACAAATATAAAACAGTTGGTGCAGGTGGAGACCTCTCCCCGGCGATGGGTCGCGGGGGCCGACATGGCAAGGCTCGAGTCGGTGCGTGACGCCTATTTACTGGCGCGGGAGGGAAGGATAGCGGCGTTTGGCGCCATGAGCGAGCTGGACGAGGAGCGCGTGTACGGCGAGGAGACCGTCCGGGAGATCGACGCGTCCGGACGGCTGGTGCTCCCCGCCTTTTGCGACTCGCACACCCACCTCGTGTACGCCGGGAGCCGCGAGATCGAGTATATCGACAAGATCAGGGGCCTCTCCTACGAGGAGATCGCCCGCCGGGG
>JAISAV010000108.1 GCA_031266545.1 Odoribacteraceae bacterium
CAGGAGAGGAAATCCACGATCGCGTCCACGATGGCGACGCCCTCCGCGGGGTTCGTGCCGCGCGCCGGCTCGTCCAGCAGGACGAGGGCGTCGCTCCCGCCCTTGACGGCCCGCGCGACCCGGTCCACGGCGAGCATCTCGGCGGCGAACGAGGAGAGGCCGCGCGTGGCGTCCTGCCCGTCGCCGACGCGGAGGAAGATCTCGTCGACGGGCGCGATCCCCGCCGCCACCGCCGGCACGTGAAAGCCGAACTGGAACAGCGCCTGCGCCAGCGCGAGGCTCTTCAGCAGGACGGTCTTCCCGCCCATGTTGGCCCCGGTGACGAGCGTGACCTCGCGGCCGAAGGCGACGTCCACCGGCTGGAACTCCCGCCCGGCGGCGCGCAGGGCCTCGCGCACGAGCGGGTGAAAGAGGCCCTCGTAACGGGTGATCCCCGCCGAGACGACGGGCTTGCACGCCCCCGTCTCCCGCGCGTGCCGGGCCTTGGCCAGCAAGACGTCCAGCCGGGCGATCGCCTCGAGCGCGTCGGCGAGCGGGCGGTGGTACGCGTGGAGTTGCCGGCCGATCCACCCCCGGACGCGCTCCTCCTCGTCGAGGCACCCCGCGCGGAGGCGTTCCGCGAGCGCCTCTTCCCCCGGCCTCCCCTCGACCTCCTCCAGGCGCGCGCGGAGGCGCACCAGCGCCGGGGAGTAGCCGTCGTAGATGTAAAAGTGCGGGAGGCGGTTCCCGTCCGGGTCGAGGATCTCGACCACCGCCTCGAGCGACGGGATCTCGACCACGGCGACGCCCGCCTCGCGCGTGGCGGCGGAGATCTCCCCCGCGAGCAGGGCGAGGTGCTTGATCTCGAACAGCTCGACGTCGTCCGGCGTCTCCCCCGCCGCGAGGCGCCGGATCGTGCCCCGGGCGTCCTTGACCCGGGAGAGGAGGCGGGCGACCCCCGGGCGTTGTAGCAGGGGGCTTGCCCGCTCCACCAGTTCCAGCTCGCGGCGGATCTCCTCCCCCGCGCGCAGGTAGGGCGCGTCGAGCAACGCCCGCCTGCCCGCGCCGGAGCGCGTCTCCACGCGCTCGATCACGCGGCGCAGGTCGCTAATTTCTTCTATCGCTTCCTTGAGTAGCATGTCTCGTCCATTCTTTTAATGTCGTACACCGGCACGCCCGGCAGTCCCTCGCGCAAGGCGGCCAGCAACTCGTCGGCGTCCAGGCGGTAGCCCCCCGGCGCGAGCGGGTTCGCGCACACGGCCACCAGCCTGCACCGCGAGAGGACGCGCAGGCGCCCGCCGCCCGACAGGAAGTCGCGGCAGCTCCCCGGGCTGGCGAACACGCGGGTGAAATCCCGCGCGACGAGGGTGATCCCGGCCGCCTCCCGCCTCCCGCGAAGGAATCGCAACAGCGCATCGCTAACGGCCCCGGCGACGAATAGCGTGGCGCCGCGCGAGAGGATCGCCTCCTTGTGCCCCTCCACGAGGAAGGCGGAGGGGACGTGCAGGTCGTGCACCTCGCCCGCGTCGTCGATGGCGTGGAGGCCCCGCTCGATGCCGGACAGCTTCCGGCGCGTCTCCTCGTCGACCTCTTCCAGTTCCATCAGGTCGTGCACGTGGCGCGTGGCCTGCACCACCCGCCGGATGCTGCCCGACACGGCGGCGCCCGTGGCGAGGATGACCCCCCCCGTGACGGCCGGCGAGGCGAGGCTCAAGCGGGAGAGCGCCCCCTCGACGAGGGTGATCTCCGCGCCGCGCCGCGCCGCGTCGGCGATCCACTCGCCCAGCGAGCGCGTGTCGGGCGGCCCGGAGAGGAGCACGCGGCCCGCCGTCACGGCCCGCGCCGTCACGAGCCTGCCGAGCGCGGTCTGCCGGTCGCTCACGTCGAGGATCTCCGCGACGAGCCGTCGCTCCCGGTAGTGCCGCTCCGTGGTGACGAACAGCGTCCCCGCGTGGATCCTGATCCCCGGCTCGCGGGCGTCGGCGGGTTGACCCGCCCGTTCCCCGTCGATGCCGGTGGAGGTCAGGGCGACGCGACGGCCCGCCTCCTCGAGTCGCTCGAGGAGGTAGTTCAGGCACTCGGTCTTCCCGACGTTCTTCGCCATGCCCACGATGGAGAGGCTACGGTGCTGTATGACGCGTTCTACGAGGGTCACGGGCGGGGGGTCAACGGTGGTTGCGTCGCCCGCGGGCGAGGTCCTTGGGTTCGATGGCCAGTTGCTTTCCGCCGAGCAGGGCGGCGACGCCCTCCGCGCGTTCCCCCGCGCACTCCGGACAACGGCACTCCCCCGCGTAGGCGGAAGGCTCCGTGTAGGTGGTGATCACCCCCTCGTAATTCCTCAGCACGACCCGTCCCGGGGACTGGGAGATCAGGTAGGTGGGCATCACCGGGATCTTGCCGCCGCCGCCGGGGGCGTCCACCACGAAGGTCGGCACGGCGTACCCGGAGGTGTGCCCGCGCAGGTTCTCGATGATCTCGATCCCCTTGGAGACCGGCACGCGGAAGTGCTCGATCCCCGTCGAGAGGTCGCACTGGTAGATGTAGTAGGGGCGCACGCGCATCTTCACCAGCTCGTGCACCAGCCGCTTCATGACGTGCACGCAGTCGTTGATCCCGCGCAGGAGCACGGACTGGTTGCCCAGCGGGATACCGGCGTCCGCCAGCAGGGCGCACGCGGCGCGCGACTCGGCGGTGATCTCGCCCGGGTGGTTGAAGTGGGTGTTGAGCCACACGGGGTGGTACTTCCGGAGCATGTTGACCAGTTCCGGCGTGACGCGCTGGGGCAGCACCACCGGCACGCGGCTGCCGACGCGGATGATCTCGACGTGGGGGATCTGCCGCAGTTGCCGGATGATGTACTCCAGCCGGTCGTCGCCCACCAGCAGGGCGTCCCCGCCGGAGAGCAGCACGTCGCGCACCTGCGGCGTGCGCGCGATATACTCGATGCACTTGTCCACGCGTTCCAGCGGCGAGGCCGCGTCGCGGTGACCGGCAAAGCGGCGACGCGTGCAGTGACGGCAGTACATCGAGCACTGGTCGGTGATCAGGAACAGCACCCGGTCCGGGTAGCGGTGCGTCAGCCCCGGCACGGGCGAGTCGCCGTCCTCGTGCAGCGGGTCGTCGAGGTCGGCGGGGGCCTTGTGCAGCTCCATCACCGAGGGGATCGACTGCTTGCGGATGGGGCAACGCGGGTCGTCCGGGTCGATCAGCGAGAGGTAGTAGGGCGTGATGGCCATGCGCAACGTCTGCAGCGAGCGGCGGATCCCCTCCTCCTCCTCGCCGGTGAGGCGGATGTATCTTTTTAACTCGTCGATCGTCTCGATCCGGTTTCTCACTTGCCATTTCCAGTCGTTCCACTCCGCGTCGGTCACGCCCGGGAAGAACTGCCGGCGCCTGTTCTGGGGGATGTTCTCGTCTATCATAAGGAGGTGCAATATTGTCGCTCGAATAATTCCCGGAGCGGGGCGGACTCGCGGATGATGTCCAGCGCGAGTTCCGCGTGCCCGGCCGCGTAGCCGTTGCCGATGAGCAGCGTGACGTCTTTCCCGACGCCCTCGGCGCCCAGCGCGGCCTTGCTAAAGCTGGTGGCCATCGAGAAGAAGTAGACGAGGCCGCCGTCCCGCGTCACGAGGATGGAGGTCATCTCGGTGGAGGGGACGTTCACGTTGTTGATCGTCACGTCGCAACCCCGCTCGCCCGTGATGGCCGTCACCCGCTCGTACACGTCCAGCGCGCGCGTGGCGTCGGCGACGATCACGTGGGTGGCCAGCCCCAGGTCGCGGACGCGCCGGGCGTTCTCCTCCGAGTGCTCCACGACGATCACGCGCCCGCCGGGTCCCGCCTGCTTCATGGCCTGGTAGCAGCAGAGGAGGCCCGACTTGCCGCCGCCGCCGATGATGCACGCCGTCTCCCCGGCCTTCACGAGGCGGGCCACCTGCGCCGGGGCGCCGGCCACGTCGAGCACCGCCAGCGCCAGCCGCTCGGGCAGGTCCGCCGGGAGCACGGCGTAGATGCCGCTCTCGAAGAGGATGGCCTGCCCCTCCACGTCCACCTGGTCTGAGCCGGGCCGCAAGCCCGTGATCCGCTCGATCTTCAGGGGCGTCAGCGAGAGGGATACCAGCGTGGCGATCTTGTCGCCTGCGCGCAGGCGCTTGTCCGGGTGCCGCGGGCCGATCGCCCGCGCCGTGCCGATCAACATGCCGCCCGAGCCGGTGACCGGGTTCTGCATCTTCCCCCGCTCCGCGACGACGCGCAGGATCATCTCCCGCATCCGCGCGGCGTCGCCGTCGCAGGCCGCCTTGATCTGCGCGTAACTCGCCGAGTCGATGTTCAGCGTCTGCACGTCGATCAATATCTCGTTGTCGTAAATCTCCATCGTGTTGTCCAGCTTGAAGGCCGGCTGGGGCAGCGTGCCCGCGGGTTCGATCACCCGGTGCGTCCCGTATTTATTCCCGTTTTTCATACTTGGTCATGTTATTTATAATAAAGGTAAGCCGAGGATGGCCCGCGCCTCGTCCGGTCGCGCCACCTCCCGGCCAAATTCCGCGGCGAGGCGCGCCACCTTCTCCACCAGCTCGCCGTTGGAACGCGCGAGCACCCCCTTGGAGAGGAAAACATTGTCCTCGAAGCCCACGCGCGCGTGTCCCCCGTCGATGATCGCGGCCGCGGCCAGCGGGAACTCGTGGCGACCGATCCCCGCCACCGTGTACGTGGCGCCCGCCGGGATGCTCCCGCGCAGGAACAGGAAATCGCGCAACTCCCCGCCGATGCCGCCGTTCACCCCCATCACGAAGTCGAAGTGCATCGGGGCGGCGATAAAGCCCTTCCGGTGGAGGCGCAGCGCCATGTCGATCATGCTCTTGTCGAAGCACTCCAGCTCGGGCTTGATGCCCAGCTCGATCATGCGGCGGCCGAAATACTTGATCGTGTTCTCCGTGTTCATGAACACCTCGTCGCCCCCGAAGTTCAGCGTCCCGCAGTCCAGCGTGGCCATCTCCGGGCGCAACCCCGTCGGTTGCAGGCGCTCGTCGTCCGTCATCCCCACGGCCCCCCCCGTGGAGGGCTGGATGATCACGCCCGGGCAGGCGACCCGGATGGCCTCGATCACCTCCCGGAAGCGCGCCTTGTCCTGCGTCGGCGTCCCGTCGTCGCGCCGGACGTGCAGGTGAATGATACTCGCGCCCGCGTCGTAGGCCGATTTGGCCTCCCGGGCGCACTCCGCCACCGTGTAGGGCACGGCGGGATTATGTTCTTTCAGCACCTCTGCCCCGCAGATGGCCGCCGTGATGATCAGTTTTTCCATCGTTGACAATTTTTAGGTACCACGCACGTGCCGCTGGCGCGACACACCACTACCGGTTCGGCAAGCGCCTCCGCCGCCGAGGCCGAGATCCCCGGGCAAGGGGCGATCACCTTCCGCGCCTCGAAGACCATCCGGCGCGAGGTGTTCCCCACGCGCGTGATCTCCCCCGTGGCCTCCACGTAATCCCCGGCGTGCACCGGCGCCAAAAACTCCACGCTATCATACCCCGCAAACAAGCCCTCGTCGCCGTCGTGCAGGATCAACAACTCGGTGGCCACGTCCCCGAACAGTTGCAACATCTTCGCGCCGTCCACCAGCGAGCCGCCGTAGTGCGCGTCGCCCGCGCCCATCCGCGCCCGGATCATCGACCGGAAGACGGGGGCCGCGGCCGCGCCGGCGACGATGCCGTCCACGAAAATGGCGGGCGTTCCCACGTTCTCCGGGGCCATCGCACCCGTCTCCACCACCTCTCCCACCTCGGCGATCACCACGTCGGCGGCCGTGGCCATCAACGGGTTGAAATTGGCCGACGTGCCGCGGTACGCGAGGTTCCCCGACCGGTCGACCACGCTCGCCCGGATCAAGGCGACGTCCGCGTGGAGGGGCGTCTCGAGCAGGTACTCCTTCCCGTCCACCGCGATCACGCGCTTTCCCTCGGCCACCAGCGTCCCCAGTCCCGTCGGCGTGAGCACGCCCCCCAGCCCGTTGCCCCCGGCGCGCACCCGCTCGGCGAGCGTCCCTTGCGGGCAAAACTCGACGGCGAGGTCGCCGGCGTTCATCCGCTCGCCCGTGAGCGGGTTCGTCCCGATGTGCGACGTGTATACTTTCGTCACCTGCCCGCTCGCGATCAGCCGCCCGACGCCCCTGTCGGGGTACGCCGTATCGTTGCAGATCAGCGTGAGGTCTTTGACTCCCGATTCCACCAGCGCGTCCACCAGCAAGTGTGGCGTCCCGTTGCCCAGGAAACCGCCCACCATCAGGGTCATGCCATCTTTCACGCGGGCGATGGCCTGCTCGATAGAGATAAATTTGTTCATAGCGCCCATATTTACGCGTGTTAAGGATTTAACGTATTTAATTTGACGTGTCAAATTTATATCATTTCAAGGACATGGCGAAGGATTTTAAACGAAAAAAACATGACGAGGGCAAATAACATGCTCTATAACGTTTTGTATGGTATAATCCGCGTCAATAACTCATTTGTGGGTGCCAACCTTTCATTTATACCGTGCAGGGCATTTATATCAATAGAAACTGGACGCAGATCATACCAGCCGATGAAGATGAAAATATATTCATAAAAGTGAGTATGAAATGCTACCTGTGCAAGTTATATGCGAGAAGAGAGAAGGCAGGACGATGGTCATGTGTCCGGCCACTCGATCTTCAGTAATCAACGTGAATCATTAAACTAAAAACATTGCTACGATGAACAAACTCGAGTTAAATCTCAGACCCGGTGGATTTATATCCGGGTCGAGTTGGATAAGGATAGTGGTCGTGTGGGTATCGCTTCTTCTGCCCCTGGTCATTTATCAAGGTTGTTCCAAGGACGACGACGCTCCCGACGTCCCCGCGGGATATTCGGTAGAGGTAGCCGAAAACGATAACATGCCCTCGAGCGGCAAGATTATCTCGCAATATAAAGAGTCCCAGCAAGGGGCCGATATCGGCAAGGTCGTGGACAACGACAAGAATACCGCGTACGTCACGGATCATTCGACGTTCTACATCGTTTGGGTGGGATCCGCGGCGGCGGCGGTCGACACCTACGCGATAACATCCGGTGACGCCCCCGCCGAGCATGATCCCAAATCGTGGAAACTACTCGGTTCAAGGGATAATCAAAACTGGATCACCCTGGACACGCGCACCGATCAGGTGTTCGATGAGAGGCAGGCGACGAACCGCTACTCGATCAACAACGCCACGAGATTCAAGTACTACAAGTTGGAGGTGTTGGCCAACAACGGGGGCGCGTCGTCTCACGTCGCCGAGTGGGGGTTGCAGGAGCCTGACGAGGATCTTGACATTAGCAACCTGATCGCCGCGTATTCCTCGGGGAGCAGCTACACGGATGCAACCCCGATGGGAGCACGATTCGCGAACAGGCAGCAAACCACGCCTGAAATACGCGAGTGGCTGCTTGACCCCGTGAACGAGCCGGCCGTGCCCAAGGACCTGAATAACACCTTTTCTCTGCGGGCATCCGCCGTTACCCTTTACCCGTTCGGCACGCCCCTGCCCGCCGACGCCAACCAGCATAGCATAGGTGACTGCGGGGCGGTGGCGGCGATTGCCGCCTTGGCGTACCAGAATTCGGAGTTTGTCAAAACGCTGATCGTCGACAACCTCGACCAAACCTATACCGTCCACATGTTCGACCCGCAGGGATCCCCGGTAGACGTCCGTGTGTCCAACAAATTCGTGATGGGAGGGAACATGAAGCTGGCGGCCGCGTCGGGCAAGGGCGTGATCGCGACGTGGAGCACCGTGCTCGAAAAGGCGATCATGAAATATAACACGCAATACAAGGTGAACCCGGATATCGGCGGAATCGGGGCCGAGCACGTGACTCCCCTGTTTACCGGCAACGGGAATAGCTTCGCCTTCAAGCCAAAGGCCTTGACCAACGCGGAACTTGCCAAGGTGGTGAAAGTCTCGCTCCTTCAAGGTAAATTCGTCTTGGGTGGGTTCCGTCAAGGCGGTCTCTCCGTGGACGGTGGCTCCACCGTTAGCAGCCACGTCTTTACCTTGATGCACCCGACAAAAGATAACGCCATGTTTGCCATGCGTAATCCCTGGGGCGGTAATCAAAACGCGGCGGACGGTAACGATGGCGTGCTGCATATTTTCAGCGACACGGAAATCCCGGCGCTGATAGACCTCCGGATCATCTACCCCGGGAGATCGGGTGAAAACGGGGTTACCGGGCCGTACCTGCCTCCCGGTTCATGATCCACGTGAAACAGGGAACAATCTTAGCGGCTCCTGTCTTGTCTTTTTAGGCTTTCGCAGGATATGTATCGTGTTCCCCGGGGGACATGCGTCGTGTCCTCCGGGGCACATGCATCGTATCCGCGTGGCTCCTGCAATGCTATCGAGTTAAGGGCTGAAAGCCCGATATAGCCTAGCCCAACGCATCGCGTTGGGTAAATAAGCCTTCTATTCTGCGCCCTGAAGGGGCGTAAGCAATAGCATAGTGTTGTATTGTATTGGCTCGCAGGCCTTCAGCCCTTAACCTGACAGCTATGCCCGTCAGGGGTTGAACACCTACGGCGTTCAGAAACGGACGGGAAATATTTTCTATTGATATGAATGCCCTATGGGCAACAACCAACATGCTTGTCGATTTCTATTGATATTGCCCCCCATAAGTCATAATTCATAATTCATAATTTAAAAATGTAAGCCCTAACGGGCTATGCTTATCCCGAACTCAGGTTAATTCAATATCGTTCACTTGAGGGTCAACAGTAGTCGGTGGTCAATGGTTAACGATTAGTGGAGTGATTAGTAGTGAGGGCTGAAGGCCCGCCATAACCCAGCCCAACGCATCGCGTTGGGTAAAATAGATGCATCTCCTAATCCTGCGCCATGAAGGGGCAGCATACTCATTTTCATTATGCTGCAGTTTCAGGGCGCAGAACAGAAACATGTCTATTTACCCAATGCGATGCATGGGGCTAGGTTATGGCGGGCCTTCAGCCCTGCCGAGGGCGCAATGCGGTACTTCTCCGAAAGCGCTACGCGCTTTCGTGTTTGTAGCCGTGGC
>JAISAV010000128.1 GCA_031266545.1 Odoribacteraceae bacterium
GGCGGCGAACCCTCCTCCGTCATCTTCTGCGACAAGGTGGGCATGAACTACGTCTCCTGCTCCCCCTACCGCGTGCCCATCGCGCGACTGGCCGCCGCGCAGGCTGCCATCAAGCACGCGAAGTAACGAGATAACGTCTCGAAAAACAAGATAACCAACCCGGGCAGGCACGCGCTTGCCCGGGTTTTTCATGTCAACGGCGCCGGGGCGCCGGGTAAAGATGTCTCAAAAGCGCATTTTACCGTGGTGCCTTTCATCGCCATCGCGATGACGAAACGGGGCCTTTGGGCAGGGACAAGCCCTGCCCGCGAACCATGCCTTGGCCTGCGAAAAGGGAAAACGTGTAAATGGTTTTCCCTGATGACGGGATTCACAGAAATGGTTGAAAAACATCATACTTTTTCTTGAAATGTAATTAACCGGTACTACATTTGCACTTTAATTACACGCGCAACATAACCATTTAAACTATAAAAAATGAAACAGACGAAACATGTGTTCCTGCTCGCGGTGGTCGCGATGTTGGCGGGGGCCTTCTGCCCGGACAAGAGAGACGTGAAAAGTGAACCGTTAGACGGCGTCGTTCGAATGAGAATTGGTAAGCATGATTACCTAACGTTCGTGTACGGCGGTAAACGGTGGATGGTAGAGAACTCGAAAGAGGGTACGCCTTCGGGAATAGCCTACGGTCGTGACGCCAACGGAAACCCATGCTATGGCGGTGGTGGCGACGATGACAATAAGAAGAACGGTTACTATTATACTTGGGAACAAGCCGCAACGGCATGTCCGGATGGGTGGGCTCTACCTACAAAACAGGATGCACAAGCCTTATGTGCAAGGTTGACCGCGGATTCGACTGGACGACAGTGGTGGGGTGGACTGGGTATCCGAGGTTACGATGCTTCCGCTGGGCTGGTAGGGTGCTCGGAGAGAGGACTTGATGCCTACTAGATATTATGGGATAGGGCTGGGTGTTGGTGGAGTTCGGGTAACCTTACATGCATCATTGCTAACGAACAAGGAGCTAAGGTTTATGACGAGGTTGGAAACGTAATTATGTGCAGCGTGAGATGCATCCAGAAATAACGCTCTAAATTCTCTATAATAACAACAAGGCTTACGACTTGCAATAGGGAGAATCGCCCTACTTGACGAAGTGAGGGGTCAATTACAAATTACGAACACGTGAACTATTAAACATGAAACAAGAAACAGACAGGAGATTATTACCCAAGAAGCGGATCATCACGCGCTTCTCGAACAACAGCACGATGTTGAAGAGCGCGCGCGTCATCGACCACGAGGTGCCGCTCAAGGTGCTGTAGTAGTGATTAATGGAACTATTAGCGCCCCCGGCACGAGGACAAGGTCGCATGCTTGTCTCCGTCGCCGGGGGCGCTTTTCGTGTCTCGTTCCGCATCGTGTCGTGACGCGACGCGAAACGGCGCCCGGCGTAAGCTCCAGCCTACGCCGGGCAGAATCCTTAAGCAGAATCCTTGAGTTGACGGCATTGGCCCGCGAGCCAACGCATGAAATATTCTTCACGTGCCCCGCGAAAATAATGGCGAAAAAACTTGCATGCATGTCTCAACATTGATACGTTTGCAGGCGAAAAATTGGACCCCGGCGGCAGCCCGATTTGCCGGGGAACATGGAAGCCACACACACGTAAAAAACAGGATATGAAACACCTCGAGAGATCAAGGGGGCAAGAAGCGGGGATGCGGCACGTGCCAAAACCGCCGGTGAAATGAACGTGCACGAGGCGACGCTCAAACGCTTAGACCGCGTCCTCGCCGATTTTGATAACGTCTACGTGTCGTTCTCGGGCGGCAAGGATAGCGGCGTGTTGCTCAACCTCTGCATCGACCACCTGCGCGCGAAGTACCCCGGCCGCAAGCTGGGCGTTTTCCACCTGGACTACGAGGCGCAGTACGAGATGACGACACGGTACGTGAACGAGACGCTGGCGTCGAACGCGGATATCCTCGAGATTTATCGCGTGTGCGTGCCGTTCAAGGTCACCACGGGCACGTCCATGTACCAGAATCACTGGCGGCCGTGGCAACCCGATTTATCGAACGCGTGGGTGAGCAAGATGCCCGACGCCTGCTACACGAAAAGGGATTTCCCGTTTTTTCATGAAGAAATGTGGGACCACGAGTTCCTCGAGCGATTCAGCCTCTGGCTGCACGAGAGGAAACGGGCGCGCCGCACGTGCTGCCTCGTCGGCATGCGCACGCGGGAATCGCTTCACTACTGGCGGGCGCTCCACGACAAGCGGAAGTACCGTCACCACGAGCGGCTCATCTGGACGACCCAGGTGCACGACAACGTGTTCAACGCCTACCCGATCTTCGACTGGAGGACGGAGGACATCTGGACGGCGAACGCCCATTTCAAGTGGACGTACAACCGCGTTTACGACCTGTACCACGGGGCGGGCCTCTCCATCGCGTCCATGCGCGTGGCGAGTCCCTTTTTCTCGGCGGCACAGGAATGCCTGAGGCTATACCGCGTGATCGAGCCGCACACGTGGGGAAAGCTCCTCAACCGCGTGAACGGCGTCCATTGCACGGGCATTCACGGGGGAACCAGCGTGATGGGATGGAAATCCATCAAGTTGCCGCCGGGCCACGCGTGGGAGAGTTACATGTACTTCTTGTTAAACACCCTGCCGGAGCACACGCGCGCGAACTACCTGGCGAAACTGAAAACCTCCGCCAAGTTCTGGCGCGAGAGGGGAGGCCTCCTCTCCGACGTCACGATCCGGGAATTGCGCGAGGCCGGCGTGAAGATCGCCGTGGGCGAGAGGTCGATCCACAAGACGAACAGGAAACCCGTCCGCATGGAATACATCGACGACATAGACAGCGCCGAGTTCCATCTCATCCCGACGTACAAGCGCATCTGCATCTGCATATTGAAGAATGATCACCTGTGCAGGTACATGGGATTTTCTCTCACCAAAAGCGAGGAGGAACGCGGCAAGGCGATCATCGATAAATACATGATGTCGTCGTGACCCCCGTCCCGGGCCTATAAAAAAATAAACGCCGGTTATCGGCGTTTATCGTGATCCGTCTGGGACTTGAACCCAGGGCCCCAACATTAAAAGTGTTGTGCTCTACCAGCTGAGCTAACGGATCGGGAGCGTCCTGCTTGTTTTCGCGGCTGCAAATGTATGGCTTTTCAGGGGAATTGCAAAATTATTCCCGATTATTTTACGGGGCAGGTTCGCCGCACCTCGCTTTCGCGACATTCGCAGCCGCGCCGTTAAATCAACTCGAATTCGGGATAAGCATAGCCCGTTAAGGCTTACATATCAATAAAAAATATTTCCAGCCCGTTCCCGAACGCCATAGGTGTTCAACCCCTGACGGGGCTGCGAGAAAGAAAAGGCCGTTTTCTATTGATATGGATGCCCCACGGGCAACAAATAACCGATTCAGCATGGTTTTAACCGTTTCATGATGATTTATATCATTCTTATCTCGGACTCGGGTTAAATTATGGCGCCCGCGTTTGGTTATCCCGTATAATAGTCCTACTTTAGTCGCGATTTAAAAACTTATCAAGTATGACAAAAATTCACTCTCTCTTATGGAGCGCGTGTGTGCTCGCGCTATTGATCTCGTGCGAAAAAGACGACTTGAAGAAAGAAAAACAGCAACGCCTTCACGTCAACGAATTTATCGCCGAGGCAATGGATTACTACTACCTGTGGAACGACCAGATCCCGAACATCCGGCCCGACAACTCGACGGATCCTAATGAATACTTCAAATCCCTGTTATACAAGGACGACATTTGGTCATACATCACCGACGACAAGGATACCTTCATGGAAGAAGAGATCAACCAGACGGGAGAGACCTTCGGCTACGAGCTATCGTTCGGCCTGTTTAACAACAGCTCCAACGTCTTCGCCGTCGTCAGGTACGTCTACCCCCTCTCCCCGGCGGCGGCGGTACTGAAACGGGGCGACATCATCCTCAAGCTAAACGACCAGTCGCTCACGGTAGACAACTACACGGATCTCTATAAGAGCGGGACGATCCGCCTCACGCTGGGCACGATCTCTGGCTCGACGCTCGCCCCGGCAAACTCCGTCACCCTCTCCTCCGTGAAGATGGAGCGAAACCCGGTATTCCTCAGCAAGACGATAGAGCAGGGAGGGCACAAGATCGGCTACCTCGTGTACACCAGCTTCGCGAGCCACTACCACCAATCCCTGGTCGACACCCTCACCGCCCTCAAAACCGGGGGGATCACCGACCTCGTGCTGGATCTCAGGTATAACTCCGGGGGCGAGGCGGACGAGGCCGCGCTCCTGTGCAGCGCGATCGTCCCGTCCGCGTACGCCAACAAGGACAACATCCTGATCAGGCACCGGTGGAACGCCCAGCGCCAGGCAGACCTCGAGGAACTCGTGAAAGAAGAACCGGCTGCCTACGAAAAACTCCTATTCACCACGTTTGAAACGGTCGCGTGCAACCTCGAGCTGCCTTCCCGCCGCGTTTACGTCCTGACCACTTCCTCCTCGGCCTCCGCCTCGGAGATGCTCATCGTGGGGCTGAAACCGTACATGGACGTGATCCAGGTGGGGGACACCACGCACGGTAAATACACGGCCATGATAGGCCTGGCCCCCACCGAGGCCGCCATTAACCACTGGATGATCCTGCCGGTCGTCTACAAGTTCATGAACAAGGATGGTTACACCGACTTCAAGGACGGCCTCGCCCCCGACCACCTGTTAGAGGAGGCGCTCCCCTTCCGCGAGCTTGGGGACGAGGCTGAACCCCTCCTCGCGAAAGCCATCTCGCTGATCACCGGCAACGTCGACCACGAGGAAGACGACCTCGAGTCGGTCGCCCCCGGGCGAGAGATCCGGTGGCTGCCCCTCCCCGCGAAAAGGGTGCTCGACGGCCAGTTGCTTCACCGCCTCCCCGGCGACGCGCGGTTCCCGGGACGCTAATACCGGGCGGGCATGTGGCTAAACAGAGCAGAAAGACAAGGGATGACGCTACTATGCCTCCTCGCGGCCCTTTTCGCCCTCCTCCCGGCGATGCCGGGGTACAGGGAAAATCCCCCTTTCTTGCTGGCGCGCGCGGGTAGCC
>JAISAV010000171.1 GCA_031266545.1 Odoribacteraceae bacterium
TTCAGACGTGTGCTCTTCCGATCTCACGTCCGCGATCCGGGCGAAGCCGGTATACTCGACGCGCTTGGAGACATTGTTCGCGCCGTCCACCGGATAGAAACCGAGTTTTCCACCATTCACGTCCGGCGCCGCGTTATCGTAAGAACCAACGATCAGCTCGAACTGCCGGGCAAGGAACTCCGCCGACTGGTCAACAAGAAACTGCTCCCACGTGTAGAAGTTGAATTTCAGCAGCGTGACCTCCTCCGAGGCGCCGAGGTCGACGGTGGAGAGCGGGTAGGTCGTGTTGGTACCGAGGTTATGCAAGTAAACCTTGTTCCCGGCGGCGTAAAACATGTAGGGATACTGCGAGTGGAACGCGTAGGCGGTAGCCTGATCGAGGTCGGGCGCGTTCAAGTTCTCGTACTTGGACTCCTGCGCGAACCCGTTGCCGGACATGTTAATGCCGTAAATGACCCGCTTCCCGGCAGCGTCCTTCAAGAGCGCGTAGACCAGCCCACCGGAAAAGCGCGTGCCCTCCATGTGAAGTAACTCCATGCCCGTCTGGAAGCTGAAAAGCGCGCCGGCCGGGTCGGCCAGCGGGGTCATAACCTTACGCACGGCCTCGGTGGATCCATAACTCCACCCGACGAAACGCTTGTTGTCAATATCGTAAAAGAGGGCTCTCGTCCCGTTGTTAGCCATGCTGAAGCCAACGAAAGGAGCCACGCGGTACTCCGGGTTTCCCAGCAGCGTGGGCGTGTTGATCGGGCTATCGAAGGCCGCGTCGTACCTGACGGGACATTCCGCGTACACGTTGCCCGCGTCCGACACGGCGAAGATGGCCCGCGCATTCCCAGAAACGCCCGCGTTAAAGAGCGGGTAGTAGCTAATAATATGCTCGTCCTCCGGCAGGGTCGCGAGGAACATGACGTTTTTGATCTCCCGCAACTCGCTCGTGAGGAAGGTATTTTCATGTAACGAGTAACCGCCCTCGCGCGTCAAGAGGTAAATCTGTGCCTCGGAGAAGCCCGAGTACGCCTCCATGTGGTAGCCGATACGGGTGGCGTGATGCACATTCGGCAAGCCGAGGGCCGACATCAAGTCATGGGCGACGACGATGTTGCTGGCGGAGATACGGGAGACCATGTCGAGGCGCGCCCGCTCGTCGCTTCCCTCGTTACAAAGCACCATGTACCCCTCGTAGATGGTAGAGGAAACGCTGAGGGTGAAAGTCGCCGAGGCGGCCAACCCGGTCCGGTTATCGGTGGCCACGAACCAGCAGTTATAGACGCCCGTGCGGAAGTTGGCCGCCGTGTCTATCTCCATCGTTCGGGCCAGCGTGTCGAGGCGCCCCGTCAGGTAAAGAAAGCTAAAGTTCGGGTCATCGGCGGCGATCACCTCCCCCGTCGAGGAGGTCACCGTGGGGCGCACGACGACGCGTTCCGCGTTAGCCATCACCTCGATTATTTCCGGGATACCCGTGATGGTCAAGTCCGCCACCTCGCGGTAGGAGTAATTCCCCTTGTCCTCGAAGCAAGCCGCGAGGAAGGGAATCAACAGGTAAGGTATTAATTTTTTCATACTTGAAATGTTAAAGGTTATTCATAAGCGGAATAGTCCACGAGATAGGCGCCGGCAAGTTGCATGAGGCTCCCGTCGGCTTCCCGCACGGGATCGCCATCGTCAGCCCGTTGCTGGAGGGCTTTCCGCACGAGCGAGCTGAAGTAAGGCACGCGCGTCTGGTTGATCTTCGAAAGCTCGAGAATGCGGTAAAGACCCATGGTCCAGTCCACGATGTTCAACCCCGTCACCTCGTTCATGAACAGGTACTTCTGCAAGCTCCACGGGCCGAGAGACCCCCGGCAATAGATCTGCCAGAAAAAAGACTCCTCGTAAAACTCGCTGGCCGTGAAAATAAAGCGCGTGGCGTCAATCTGCCGTCCCGTGTAGGAATACAGGTTCGTGTTCTTGCGTTCCTGGAGGTAGAGTTTGAAATGCTCGTTCTCCTCGAGCTTGAACGCGACGTAAATCTCTTGCTCCTGCATATCCGGCGTGCGAAGCAAGCGGACGGTCAGCCGGGCGGAACTCGCGCCTGCCGGGATCACGACGGATTCAATATCCGCCTCGTAGTGTACCCCCCGCGTGGCCGTGTTCCGTTCCTCGTCGACGACGATCTTCACCGGGCGGGGATAGTTTCTCGTCTTTCCCATCGTGTTAACGGGGAGCACGACCACGCGCTCCGTGGTCGTTGACACGTAATCATCGACCGAGGTCAACGTCCCGGCGTAATACGCGTCGTACAAGGCGCCCTCGTCTATCTCCGCGAACGAGAAGGAGAGGCTATCATAGTAATTACCCATGCCGTCGAACTGGTATATCTCGTAAGCGAAGAACAGGCCCGTCTCTTCCCTGTCGAAGACGGATATCTCGTCCTTCTGGCAGGCCACCGTCAACGACAGGGCCGCGCCGAGAATCAATAGTATATTCTTTCGTTTCATGTTTTAATCATTTAGTATTCATCTTGAGTCTTTCTAACGATTTTCTATCTCGCTGACGGGCATCGGCGGGACGCGGTCGGCCACCACCACCGCCACGGTCGAGGTGCCGCTCCCGTTCTCGGCCGACGCTATCGTGCTACCGAGTCGCTTGTAGAGGAAAAAGGCTTGCCCCTCGCCCGTGAACTCGCGGAGATATTCCAAGCGCAAGCGCGTCAGCAAATCGGCCTCCGACACGACAGCCTGCACCGGCACCCCGCGCCGCGCCCGTGCCTCGTTGAGCCACGCGTAGCCGTCGGCGAGGTCAGGCTCGCTCTCGGCGGCGATGTAATACAACTCCTGCAACCGGATCAAGGACATCAGCGTGGCATAGAAGTATTCCGAGTCGGGATCGTTCGCGTCCGGGCGAGCGATAGCCTTGAACTTGGTAAAGACGTGACCGGAAACCCCCACGCCCGTGGCCTGCTGCCATTGCGACTGGAAGCGATAATCTTGCGTCTCCCCGGAGAAGAGGCGGCCCTCGACAAAGGCAGTGTGCGGGTGCAGGAAGTTATTCCCGGCGTTCTCCGAGTCGAAGTAACGGGTGTAGATCGTCGCGCGATCCTTGCGGTAGATGCCGAAAAGCACTTCCGTCGAGAAAACGCGATCGGGGTTAACCTGATTGGCCAGCAACCTGTTCGGGTCTACCGGCGGGAAGTGTCCCTGCACGGCGGGATCGTTGAGCACGCGTTTGGCCGCGGCCAGCGCGTTAACCTTGTCCCCGGCGTAGAGACAGGCTCTTGCCTCGAGCGCCAGCACGGCATAGTAATTCAGGCGCAACTGGCGGTAACGCAAGTTGACGGATTCCCCCGGCTCCTCCGAGGCCAGCGGCCCGTTCTCGATCACGGGATCCTTCCCGGCGAGCAGTCCCCCGGCCGCTTTCAGGTCGCGGATCACCCGGCCGATCACCGTGTCGGCGGGCAGCAAGGGCAGCGCCGCGATGGTGGACAACTCGTTATAGGGGATGGACACGGCAGAAGGGTCGTCCTGGTAGATCGGCCCGAAGAGGCGCAACATGTCGAGGTGAAGCAAGGCGCGCGTGGCGAGCATCTCCCCGCGGAGTATATCGGCCTCCACGGCGGTCAGCAAGCCGACCTGCTTGTCGATGTTATCGATCAGCACGTTGCAATTCAGCGCGAGGCGATAGGCGGTAGACCACGCGCCCTCCAGCGCCGCCGCGACGGGAGTATTGCCGTAGGTGTACGCGTTCAACGAGTTGAAATAGGTATTGGCAGCGATGACGGTGTGACGTTTGCCGAGGAGGTCAATCATCTCGTAGGAGAGTTTCTGGCCGTAGAGCGCGTTGGTGGCGAGGGCGTCGTAAATCCCGTTGGCCGCCGTGTAGAAGCCGCCCTTGGTGGCAAAGAGTTGTTCCTGCGTCTGCTTATCCTTGGGAACCACCTCGAGAAAATCGCTGCACGCGGCAAACAACAGCCCGGTGGCGAGTAAATATAATCTTTTCATCTTCATCATGCTTTAAAAATTAAACGATAACCCGGCCTCCACGTCGCGCGCGAAGGGATAAATGATACCCCGCTCCGCCCGGATCGAGGAAGCGCGGAAAAGGTCGCGCGCGGAAACCTGAAATTTCAAGTTGCTCAACCCCACGCGCTCGATCCACCCCTCGAAGAACTCGTAGCCCACGTTCAGCGACTCGAGGGCGAGGACGTTCTCCCGCTGGATAAACCGCGAGGAGATGGGAGACGGGTTAGCGTCGGTGATGTTCTTGAACGGGACGATGTCGCCGGCCTTCTGCCACCGCTGGTAGAACGCGCGCTTGTCCTGGTTCTTGGCCATGTCGCTGACGCTGATATTTTCCACCTTCTGGTAGAGGGCGGTGTTAAAGACGTCCGCGCCGAACTGGTAGCGGAAGTTTAACGCCAGCGACAGCCCCCGCCACGTGAAGGAAGTGCCCACCACCCCCTCGAGATCGGGACGGCTGTTCCCGCTGATCACCTCGTCGTCATAAAAGAAATCGTAGGTAAAATTCCCCTCCTTGTCGAGGAACAACTCCCGCCCGGTGGCAGGGTCAATGCCCACGGAACGCACCGCCCAGAGGTCGTCCGGGTCGGCGCCGTCGTAGTAGCGAATGGTATTGCTGCCGCGGCCGTTTTGATTGAAGGTGGCGAGTTGATTGCCGATCTTGTCAATACGCGCCGACTGGGCGCGACCGTTGGCGCGAAGTTGCCACGTGAGGCGCCGCTCGAGGTCGCGGAAGACGTAATAAGAGGCGGAGAACGTCCACCCGCGCGACACCTGCTCGCCGGCGTTGGTCAGGTAGGTGGAGCTGCCGGAAGATTGCGGCATGTTCACGCGGATCAACAGCGGGTCGGTCACCTTATAATAATAGTCAACCGTCAGCGAGAACCGCTTGTCGAGTAACGTGACATCCAGCCCGACATTCCGGTCGAGGGTCGTCTGCCATTTCAAGTCGGGATTCCCCAGTTGATCCAGCAGCGCGCCGAGGCCGAAATAATTCACCGCCCCGTACTGGAACGCGTAAGTGAGCAGCGTCTGCGCCGAGTCGAAACTCTGGTTTCCCGGGTTACCGATCGAGGCGCGCAACTTCAACAAGTCGAGGCGCGGCAGGAGGTTCGCGATCCACTTCTCCCGGTGCAAGTTCCAGCCCACGCCCACCGACCACGTGGTGTTATACCTGCGCGTGGTCCCGAAGAGGGACGACCCGCTGGTGCGGAGGCTAACGTCCGCCAGATAGCGATCGTCAAAAGCGTAACCGGCGTTAAAATATCCGTTGACGGAACGGGAGATCGACTCGTGATAGATGGGCGACCCGTTCTCCGGGTAGCCGTTGGCGAAGGAGGGGTACGTGAAATCGCCGTCCGGGAAACCCTCCACGGAGAAGCCCTGCACGAGGGACTTGCTGCTAAAGAGATTGCCCCCGGCCACGAAATTGACGCGGTGCAGCCCGATCAGCTTGGCGTAAGTGACGCTGGCCTCCCCCTCCTGTTGGAGGCGGCGCGTGTTCGTCGTGAAGAACTCGCCGCGGCGCAGGGATTCCGTGTCCTCGTAGCGGGTATCCTCCCGCGAGTAAAACGCCTCGGTATCGTCGTTGCCGTACGCGAGACCGAAACGGGCGCGCAGCTTCCACGCGCGCGTCGGGTTCCACTCGGCGACGAAATAGTTGCCGAGGCTGAGGTTATTCCCCTTGTTGCGGCTGTTCAGGTGATCGTTCCACAGGGGATTGGCCGCCCGGAAATAATCGTTATCCTCCAGCCACTTGTTCACGATCCCCTCGTCGTCGCGTTTCTTGTAGTAAGGGTTGGCCTCGGCGTACTGCTGGAAGGAGACGATCGGGTTACCCAGCGACGTGGAGCTGATCGAGAACTTGTTCGAGAACTGGAACGTGGAGACGCGATAAATCAAGTCGATATTCCCGCTGATCACCTCGCGGAAAGAGCGCTTCATCGCTCCGGTGGTGCCGGTATAACTACCGCCCAGGCCGAAGAGGAACGTCCCCTCGCCGCCCATCAGGTAAAGCGAGTGTTTCTGGTTAGCCCCCACGCGCAACGGCTCGGCCAGCCAGTAGGTGTTGACGCCGCTCGCGACGTCCCGCGACTTGGCCTGATAGAGGGCGTGCAGCGCTTGCGCCTGGTTATAATTCTCCGTGGTGTTGGACGTTCCCGCGGAGTACCTCCCGGCCAGCACCTCGAACTCGAGCTTCTCCCGCGCGTTCATCAGGTTGTAGCTGGAGAGGTCGGGGATCGTCAGGTTGAGGTTGCCGTTATAGCTGACCTGCAGCTTGCCCGGCTCCGGCCTGACGGTCTCGACGACCACCACGCCGTTGGCCGCCTTCGAGCCGTAGATGGCCGTCGAGGCGGCGTCCTTGAGGATGGTGATCGAGGCGACGCGGTTGATGTCAAGGTCGTTGATCGCGCCCGGCGTGGACTCGAAGCCGTCCAGGATAAAGAGCGGCTGGTTCGGATCGGTGTCCAGCTCGTCGCGCAGCCCGAGGATGCTCGACTTCCCGCGGATCTCCATGTTGGGGAGGCGGTTGGGATCGGAGCCGTGCAGGTTATCCTCGATGATGGCGAAAGAGGGGTCGAGCGTCTTCAGCGCCCGCAGCACGTCGCGCGTGCCCATCGTCTTCAGCTCAGCGGCGGAGTAGGTGGCGGCCGAGCCGGTGAAACTCTCCTTGGCGCGGGTGTAGATGCCGGTGACCACGATGTCTTCCAGCTCGACGGGGATCTCCTTCAAGGTGATCTTCAACTCCTCCCGCTGCTGCCCGGCGTCGACCGCCACCGGGCGACTCTCCATCCCCACGAAGGAGACGTGCAACGTGTGCGCGCCCCCGGGGAGCAGGAGCGAGAAGGCCCCGTCCTTGTCCGTGACGGCGCCGCGCGTCATGCCCTGCACCCGCACCGTGGCGCCGGGGAGCGGCAGCCCCCGCGCGTCGACCACCTTCCCGCTCACGCGGAACTCCTCCTGCTGTTGCCGCACGCTGGCCTCGCGGATCACGACCACCCGCGTGTCGTACACGTAACTCAACCCGAGCGGGGGCAGCAACTCGTCGAGCACCTCGAGAAACTCCTTCCCGTCCACCTTCAGGCTCACGTGCTTCTTCTCCTTGATCACCTCGAAGTTGTACAGGAAATTGACGCCCGCCTGCCGCCCCAGCTCGTGGAGGACGTCGTCCAGCGAGGCGTCGCGCATCTCTAATTTCACCTTCGCCGGCTGGGAGAACGCACTCGCGTGAGCGGATAGGCAGAAGCCCAGCGTGACGACCCATAGAATCTTCATAAAGATTAACATTTTACGTGATGGAAGCGGGCGCGCCGTTTCCCTTTCTGTTCGCTTTTTTTCCATACATTTGCATTTAGTTGTTAACGCGTTACCCTTCTTCCCCGTCGCGGACGGTCGAAGTCGTGTAACTTTCTCGTGCAGGCCGGCGCGGGCTATCATCCCTCCGGCCTGCTATTTTTTATCGAGCGTGATGTCGTTCCCGTTGATGGTGACGACGATCGCCCCGGTCTCTTCAAATTTCTCGAGCAGGTACTGTATCTCCTCGAAGCGCTGCAGGCGGCCCGTGAAGCGGGTGGCCTTCACGCGGTCGGTCGCGTAGAGGACGTTCGCGTCGTACCACGTGGCGAGCGTCGTCATGATCTCCTCCAGCGTGGCCTCCCGGAAGAGGTAGTAGCCGTCCTTCCACGAGGTGTAGAGTTCCGCGGCCACCTCCCGCACCTCGAGCCGCCCCTCCTCCTCGCGGTAGGTGGCCTGCTCGCCGGGGCGCATCTCGCGGGTCTCTCCCCCGCCGCTCACCCGCAGCCTCCCCTCCACCAGCGTCGTCACCACCACGCGGCGCGCCGCGTAAGCGTTCACGTTGAAGGCGGTGCCCAGCACCCGCGCCGTCGTCCCCCCCGCCCGCACGATAAAGGGACGGGAAGGATCGGCGGCCACCTCGAAGTAAGCCTCCCCGTGTAGGCACACCTCCCGCACCCCCTCCCCCTCGAAGCGCGAGGGGAAGGAGAGGCTCGTGGCGGCGTTGAGGTGCACCCGCGTGCCGTCCGCCAGCACGAGGGAGTACTCCCCGCCCGGCGGCACGACGAGGGTGTCGCGGGA
>JAISAV010000218.1 GCA_031266545.1 Odoribacteraceae bacterium
GCGGGCGCCGGGAAGATGGCCTCGCGCGGGTGTTGTAATCCAGCGAAATGCGCGCCAGGCGCCACGTTCGGACGCGTGAACGTTATGACCTTTTCCTGATTATTAACGAGCGATTCGCTAACCCGGCGGGAAACGCATCGTATAAGAAAGCGCTTAAAAAAATGATTTTTTTTCGAGTGTGACTGTAGATTAAACGATAATTTATTTTTTTTAATAAGTGAGCAGCATGATAAATGTAAGCAAACGAGCACGCTTGGCGGGAATATGCATGATTCTTGCCGTCTCCGCGTGCGTGAAAGACGCGAGGGTGGGAGCGCCACCCGTCGACGGGATGATCACCCTTAAGGTAGAAATCCCGCGGGAGTATGATGACGCTTTCCTGACGTCGAGGACGCGGGCTAACGCGGGAACCCCGGAGGAGTCGCGAATCAATAACCTCCGTTTCTTCGTTTTTAAGAGCAACCGCGACTCGCTCGAGCTTTACGCCGACGTCGCGATCGCGAGCGACGGGACGAGCACGAACCCCGCGTGGGACGCCTCGAGCCACTCCCTGCGCGTCGTCGTGTCGCCAGGCCCGAAGCGCGTGTATTGCGTCGCGAACTGGGCGGAGACGCCTACCGTCGAGATGCCGGAGTTGACGGCAGCGACGATCAGGGATACCATGTCGCTGGTCGGGAAGATGCGCGTGAACCGCGGGATCTCGCCGGTGAACCCGCCGGTCATGAGCGGGAGGCTGTCGATCACGCTTGTCGGCAACGAGTCGACGATCGTGATCCCGCTCGCGCGACAAGTGGCGCGGGTCGGCCTCACCGGGACGCTCTCGAAGACGGCAGGCTTGCTGGACGCGCTGGTCGAGATCATGGGCGTGAAGTTCGCGCGACTGCCGGGGGAGTCCCTCTTGTTCGCGGGGAGGACGCTCATGATACTGCCGGGGCCATCGTGGGACGAGGCCACCTTCGCGAGTTCGAGCGTGGGCATGGCGCTGAGGGCGGGCATGATCGTGACCTACCCGATGTTCTTCTACGTGCCGGAGAACACCACGACGGTCGAAAAGAACGCGACGGTGATGATCATCAAGGCCCTGTACAACAAGACGCAGACGTTCTACGCCGTGACGCTGAACCAGACGCCGCCCGCCGGGCAGCGGCCGTTCACGATGTCGCGGAATTATTATTACAACTATATCTTGACGATCAACGGGAGGGGCGCGGACACGGAGCCGGTGATCACTCCCGGTTCGCGGGCCGGCGACGGGCCGGCCTTCACCAACATCCGTTGCGAGCGCGTGGAAGCGTGGTGACGGGCGATTAATCGTCGGGAAAAAAATAAATAGAATTACGCATGAGTAGAAATTTATTTACCGTTATCGTCCTGTCTGCCGTGCTGGCGATCGGGACGGTCGCGTGTCGGGGGGATCGGGAGATCGACGCCGGGGAACACGCGTGGAATCTGGTACTGGAAAGCGCGGCAGGAATGCCGGCCTCGCGGGCGGGGATCCTCCTGGGCAGCGCGCGATTGTTCGCGTTTCTCCCGGGGACGCCGCCCGAGCGCTTGTTTTACGGGGAGGTGCTAAACGTCTCGCGTGCGAGTAACCAACTGAAGGCGAGCGTCCGGGAGGGCAACTGGCACATGCTGATCGTCGCGCCGCCCGCGGGGGCAACGCTGGTAACGCCGCGTGCCAACACGCCGGCGGACCAGTCGCCGATGTACGTCTACCGCCCCGTCACGGGGGCGTCGGGGAAGAGCGAGGACGCCGCGGAGATCTTCTTCGCGGGGGAACCCGTGAGGATCACCTCCGGGCAAGTCACCTCGCTCGCCACGCGCCTGGACAGGAACGTGGCGATGGTCGAGGTGCTGGTGCGCCGGGCCTCCGCCAACTTCAACAAGGCGTCGAACGGGCACCGGGTGGAGTTGCTCGACGTGCCCACGACGATCAGTTACGCGGGAAACCTGCTCCCGAGCAAGTCGAACCCGGACACGCTCCCCGGCGGCCTGACGGCGCGCTTGAAACTGGGGGATAGCCCGGCGGGAGCGGGGCTGTTGCGCTCGGACACGGTGCGCTTTATCATCCCGGCCCACCGCGGGAGCGATTTCCTGGACGCGCGGCCGCGGGACACGACGACGATGAAGATGCGCGTGCGCCTGGATCTCGAGCGGACCGGCGGCGGGCGATTCGCGAAAACGGTGGAGGTGCCCGTGACGGCGAAGTGCAACAAGGTGCTGCGCGTGGAGCTGAACGTGAGCGACGGCGTGGCCGTGACGACCGGCGTGCTGCCGTGGAACGAGGCGAATATACAAGGCAAGGTGGGGGATGAATTCGCCGGCTGGCTGTACGTGAAGGCGGGAAGTGGCGGTAGCGGGCAGTCGTGGCGGGATGCCCTGCCGACCGTGACCGCGGCTATCACGCGGTGGCAGGCGCTACGCGCGGGAGGAGTCACGGTGCACGGGATACTGGTGGCCGGCGATCCCGCGAGGGTTTACGAAGAAGGGTTCTCGGTGCCGGCGCAAGCGCGGTTGTTCGGCGGCTGGGCGGGGGTTTCCGGCACGGAACTGTCGGCGACGGACGCGATGGCGCCCTACTCCTCGGCGCATCGCGACCTGTCGCGTTACAAGGCGATCATGAAGCTGGGGACTAATGCCGCCATCGCGATGGGGTCGCAGGGAACGGTGTTTGACGGTTTCGTCGTGACGGGCAGTTGCGCGAGGATACCGCTGACGGTGAACGATGGGGCGTGGATCAACGCCGTGGAAGTGCGCAACGTGTCGACGAGCGCGGCGTACGCGCTGTCGCTGTCGGGGACGGGGACGAACGTGCTCGTGGCCGATAATAACAAGGGCGTGCTCGTCAACACGGGCGGGACGCTGGTGAACGCGACGATCGCGAATAACGCCACCGCCTCCTCTTTTAACGGGGGCCTGGGTAACTCGGTTGACTGGGGGAACGGGGGGAGCGTCACCGCGAAGGGATGGATCGATTACTGCGCGTTCTCGGAGCTGCCAACACCCCTGGGTATGGGGAACGTGCCGATCAATACCGTGAACACGGCCTGGTTCTCGAGCACGAACGTGGCGCCCGGCCCGCAGTTTAACCTGACGGGAACGCCGAAGTACGCCGTGAACACGCGCCGCTCGCCGTTGCCCGGGCGCGGGGAGGCGGACATGTTCAATCGCTTGACGTCGATGCTCAGGCTCGAGCAGAAGCGCGACATAGACGGTAAACCGCGACACGACGGGCTGACCGATATCGGTTGCTACGAGGCGGCGGGCGCGAAGGCGGGCTTCACCTTGAACTGGAACATTGACCGCGTGTACATGTCCTCGAAAATGAACAGCACGAGCGAGCACGCGTTGGTCTTGTTCGAGAATCCCGAGAACGTGCCGATCTCGTGGAGCTTGGCGGTGATGGGAGGGTACAACGCGAGTGGCAAATTCGTACCCGGCGCCTCGTTGACGAACGCCGTTCTCACGGGGTACACCTACGGAAGTGGCACGGGCGTGATCCCGGGGAAATTCGGTATCCTATCGGGCGGGGTGGCAAATACCACGAATAAGGAGGTGACGCGCGGGAGACTGAAGGTAACTTCCAATCTTGGGCCGTACCTGCCCGACGTGGAATTTGACGTTTACCAGGCCCCCAGCGCCCTGAACCCCTGGACGGAGGGGTACGTAGGCTCGTTCCACCGGAATAACGAGACGAACGAGCGGTATATACACGTGCAAAATAGCGGGGATTGGACGATTCGCATCGTCTCGGGTATCGACTGGATCAAAATCGACGGGAACGATAAATCGTCTTTCTACGGCGTGGTGCAGGAGATCTCGGGAGGGGTGCTGAACGGGAAAGGAAATATCAAGTTCCGCGTGGGGATGAAGAGTACCTTGCCCCCGGGAGCGGCTCCCCGCTACGGCTTGATCACGATCCACAAGAACGGCGGGCTGGCGTTCTTCTACGTGCGACAAGGCGAGGAGGCCGATTATATCTACCGCCCGCAAGATCCCCGGAAGCAAGGCGCGAGAACCGAGGTCGTGAAGTTCGCCCCCTATACCCTGCAGGATCCCCAGCATAACGAGAACGCCAACGGCAGGAATGTAGGCCCGCGAGGAGGGGTATTTAGCGAGTTCCCCTCGCAAATAGGGTATTTCTTCCACTGGAACAAGACGACCGCCTACCTGCTTGGCTCGGCGAAGGGCGGGAAGAACACGCCACAGGATAAACCGGTAGGCCCGTGGGACCCGAACATGGAGGTCTGTCCCAACGGGTACCGCCAGGCCACGTTGGGCGAGTGGGTACATTCCGCCTACTGGAACGTGAACGTGCCGTCGCCATACGGGCAGGTCAACCCCGATGGCGACGCCGCCGGTAATTATGTCTACGGGAGGTATGCCGACGGTTATTATGACCGGGCCTCCTCGGATCCGGTGCTGCCAAGCGCGGACATGTTGGGCATCACGTTTCACAAGGCGAAAAAGGGCGTCTTGATGGTCAATCATTATAATAATGCCTCCGTCTTTTTCCCGTGCGCCGGCATGATGAAGCGAGGGGGAAATGATAACGCGTCAAACACTATCGACGAGCCACAGCATAGCATGAACTGGGTTACCCAGATAAAGACCGGGAACTCGGCGCATAACACGCACTGGACTACCGGGCACGTCGGGATTAGCTGTACGCTCATCAATCAAGACCACTGCGCTTCCGTGCGTTGCGTGAAGAAATAACGCGAGATAAGGTTTGTATGTTTTGACCGACCGGGTAGGAGAGGTGATTGATTCACGGATTCCTACCCGGTTTTAACGTGTCTACCGGTAGGCTTTGACCGCGAGTTCCCCGCAGTGCACCATCAACGCGTTGATGGCCAGGGCGCGCATCTCGTCCTCGCCGGGATAGACGTGCAGGGGCGCGATGAAGGCGACCATCTCCCGCACGTATTCCACCAGGTAAGGGTTGTGCGCGATCCCGCCCGTGAGCAGGATGGCGTCGACCTCTCCCTTGAGCACGGCGGCCATCTCGCCGATGGACTTCGCGATCTGGTAGGACATCGCGTCTTGGACGAGCTTGTAACGCGGGTCAGCGAGGGCTTTCTGCTCGACCTCGTAGGCGTCGTTGGTGCCCAGGTGGGCCACCAGACCCCCCTCGCCCTTGATCAAGCGCTTCATTTCCGCCAGCGTTTTCGTGCCGCTAAAGCAGAGGGAAACGAGCTGGCCGGCGGGTAACGTGCCGGAACGCTCGGGGGAGAAAGGCCCCTCGCCGTCCAGCGCGTTGTTCACGTCGATGACCCGGCCGTGCCGGTGGGCCGCCACGGAGATCCCGCCGCCCAGGTGGGCGACGATCAGGTTGAGTTGCTCGTACTGCTGCCCGCGCTCTTTCGCGTGGAGGCGCGCGATCGCCTTCTGGTTCAGGGCGTGAAAGATGGATACCCGCTGGAAGGCCGGGTGACCGGAGAGGCGGGCGACCTCCTCGAGTTCGTCCACCACGACCGGGTCGGCGATGTAGGCCTTCACGTCGCCCGGGAGCGAGCGCGCGATGTCGTGCGCGATGAGTCCCCCGAGGTTGGAGGCGTGCTCGCCGAGGGGGGGATTGTGCAAGTCGGCGAGTAACGCCTCGTTGACCTCGTAGACGCCCGATTCGATGGGCTTGACCAGCCCGCCGCGGCCGACGATGGCGTTGATCTCTCGAATGTCCCGGCCGGAGGAGGCAAGCTCGGAAAGGATGATCTCCCGCCGAAACGAGAACTGGGAGGAGATCGTCGCGAATTTGGCGATCTCCGCTGCCGGGTGCTTGATGTTCCGGAGAAATTCCTCTTTCTCCTCGTCGTAGACGGCGATCTTCGTGGAAGTCGAGCCGGGATTAATGGCAAGAATCTTGAATGACATACAATTACTATTTTACGGTTTGAGATTACTATTTAATCGTTTTCAAGCCGCAAAATTTATAAATTGTAAGCAGACCTCCAAAAAATCTCGATAATTTATTTTTTAGATTCCCGGGATAGGGGAGGAGGGGAGGGCAAACGGGTCGTCTGCCAGATATTCCCACGAATGTTGGAGGTCGCGGTGGTAGTCCGGGTCGAAGAGGTCGCGCTCCGGCCAGCTCTCCACGCGGTTCACGGCTTGCTTGACCATGTTGTCGATTTTCTGGGGGAATTGCGGCCCCAGCCAGTTGCTCGTGTTGGTGATGAATACCCAACAAAAGCCGTCGGCCTGCCGCTTCATCATGGCGCTCGTGCCGGCCAGCGTGCCGGTGCGCCACCAGTCGCCGCTGCTGTTGGTGTGCATCCAACCCATCGGGAAGGCGTTGGCCTGATAACGGGTCATCAGCTCGACGCTCTCCGCCGCGAGCACGTCCGGGGGGGTGTCGGGGTTCCCGTCGATGGCCAGCAGCAAGCGCAGGAGTTCCGTGGGGGAGGCCACCCAGCCTCCCGCCCCGTAGAGTTCCTCTATGTTATTCCCCCCGTCGCTCTTGGGCACCCATTCCTCCGCGCCCGTGCAGGACTGTATTTTCTCCGCGTTGGCCGGCTCGTAGTATTTCACCTCGTTGGGGTAGTGGTCTTTCGCGAGGTTATGCCCCAGGTGCATGTCGTAACAGCCCGCGGGGAGGAGGATACTGTCCCGGATAAAGTCCTCGTAACCCCGGCCGCTGACTTTCTCGATGACCTTGGTGAGTATCCCGTAGCCCACGTTGGAGTACCTCGAGCTGCTGCCGGGGGCAAAGCCTAAGCGCTTGGTCAAGACGTAGCGGATGATCGCGTTCAGGTCCGCGGGAGGCGGCACGTTCATCTGACGGGCGATCTCCACGGGGTTGAACATCGGGTCGGCGTGGCGGATGGAAAAGCCCCCCTGGTGGCGCAACAGGTGCTCGATGGTGATCCCGGTGATGCGCCGGTCCGCGACGTGCGAAAAAAGGGTGTCATTGAGGATCCCGCCCGGCCCGAAAACGGTGCTTCCCAGCGAAAGTTGCTCGTTTTCGAGTAGTTTCATGATCCCGGCGGCCGTGATGAGCTTGGAAATGGAGGCGACGCGGAAGATGTTGTTCACGTTCATGGGAATCCCCTGTTCGCGGTCCGCGTAGCCGTATCCCTTGCTGTATACCAGTTTCCCCTCCTTGATGATGGCAAGCGACGCGCCAACGATCTCCCACTTGTTCATGAATTGCGTCACGGTCTGATCCAGCTCTTTTGTCTCGGTCAGCTCGGAGTATTGGTTTTGGATGATGTCATGAATGGGGGTGAAGGTCTCGTCGAGGAG
>JAISAV010000266.1 GCA_031266545.1 Odoribacteraceae bacterium
AAGGATTCCCGGGCGAAGGTGGGCATCTCCCGGTGCTTGCCCCAGTCGTTGAGCGAGTTGTAGAGCAGGAAGCGGGGCATCTTGTCGAGGAGCGGCGCCAGCCTCAGGCATCCCTCGAGGAGGGCGGGCGAGGAGAGGAGTAGGCGCATGACGCGGGCCATCGCCTTTTTCCGCCCGTTGGCCAGTCCCAGGCCGTCGAGGCGCTGGCGCCAGCGGTAGACCTGATCGGGGAGGTCGACCTTGACGGGGCAGGCGTCGCCGCACGAGTAGCAGAGGGTGCAGGCCGCCACGTCCCCGGCGTGTTCCCGCGGCGCTCGCGACATGCCGAGCTGGATGCCGATCGGGCCGGGGATAAAGTAACTATAGGAGTAGCCGCCCGCGTGGCGGTAGGCGGGGCACGTGTTCATGCAGGCGCCACAGCGGATGCATTTCAGGGTTTGGTCGTGTTCCTTGTCGGCGAGCATGGCGGTGCGCCCATTGTCGACGAGCACGAGGTGTATCTCGCATCCGGCGGCGGGGGAGCGGTAGTGCGACGTGTAGGCGGTGACCGGCTGCCCGGTGGCCGAGCGCGCGAGGAGGCGGGTGAAGATGGCGAGGGAGGCCGGGTCGGGGATCACCTTCTCGATACCCATTGAGATGAGGTGGAGGGGGGCGAGGGCGGTGCCCATGTCGGCGTTTCCCTCGTTGGTGCAGACGACCACCTCGCCGGTGGAGGCCACGCCGAAGTTGGCGCCGGTCATGGCGGCGCCAGCCGAGAGGAACTCGGCGCGCAGGTGGCGGCGGGCGAGGCCGGTGAGGTAGGCGGGGTCACAGTTGCCCGGCTCGGCGCCCAGTTTTTCCTCGAAGAGCTTGCCGATCGCCTCCCGCTTCAGGTGTATGGCCGGCATCACGACGTGGGAGGGGGGCTGCTGCATCAACTGGAGGATACGCTCGCCGAGGTCGCTCTCGATGACCTCGATCCCGTGCGCCTCGAGGAAGGGGTTGAGGTGACATTCTTCGGTGAGCATCGACTTGCTTTTCACGAGTTTCTTGACGTCGTGCGCCTCGAGGAGGCGGAGGACGATGTCGTTGTGCTCGACGGCGTCGTTGGCCCAGTGGACGGTGATGCCGTTCGCCGCGGCGTTGTCGGCGAAGCGAGGGAGGTACTCGTCCAGGCGGGAGAGGACGTGTTGCTTGACGCGGCTGGCGAGGTCGCGGAGTTGTTCCCACTCGGGGAGGTCGCGGGCGAGCCTGTCCCGCTTTTCGCGCGTCATCCAGAGCGTCTCGTCGTGCCATCGCGCCCCTTCCTCGTCGCGGAGGAATCGTTCGGCGGCTTTCGCGTATTTCTCTTTCATAGGCCGGCAGCGAGGATTTCAACGACGTGGATGAAGCGCACGGGGACGCGCTCGCGGCGGGCGACGCCCTGCAGGTGCATGAGGCACGAGCTGTCGGCGCCGGTGACGTACTCGGCGCCGGTGGCCGCGTGGCGCCGGAGTTTCTCGCGCCCCATGCAGGCGGAGACGGCGGGGACTTCCACGGAGAACATGCCGCCGAAGCCGCAGCACTCGTCCGGGCGTTCCGGCTCGAGCACCCGCACCCCCTCGACGAGGGAGAGGAGCGCCTTGATCTTGGAGTAGCGGGGGATGTTCAGCTCGCTGGCGGAGGAGAGGCGTAGCTCGCGGACGCCGTGGCAACTGTTGTGCAGGCTGACGCGGTGGGGGAACTTGCCGGGGAGGGAGGTCACGCGCAGGACGTCGTGGAGGAACTCGCAGGCGTCGCGCATCTTGTCGCTCGTCCGGCACGGGTGGTCGCCCGTCCCGAGGAGGCGCGGGTGGTGCTCCCGGGCGAAGGCCACGCAACTGGCCGAGGGGGCGACGACGTGGTCGTATGGTGCGAAGAGGGCGTCCAGCCGCCGGGCCAGCGGGATGGCCGAGGCCTCGAATCCCGCGTTGGCCATCGGCTGGCCGCAACAAACCTGGGGGAGCGGGCAGTCGACGTCCACCCCCAGGTGTTGCAGCAGCTTGTAGGTCGCGATGCCCACTTCCGGGTACACCGCATTGATGTAGCAAGGGATAAAGAGTCCCACGCGCATGGTCAGCCCCGCGTTTCGAGGTAAACGACGTGGGTCTGCAGGTACTCCTCCAACCCGTGTTTCCCGTCCGCGCCGCCGATGCCAGACTTCCGCCAGCCGGCATGGAATCCCTGCATGGCCTCGAAGTTCTCGCGATTGACGTAGGTCTCGCCGAATTTCAGCGCCCGCACGAGCTTGAACGCGGTGTCGAGGTCGCGCGTGTAGACGGAGGAGGTGAGGCCGTACTCGCAGTCGTTCGCCCACGCGATGGCGTCCTCGACGTCCGTGAACTCGACGATGGGGAGGACGGGGCCGAAGGTCTCCTCCTGGATGATGTCCATCTCCTGCGTGCAATTGGCGAGGACGGTTGGCTCGAAGAAGTAGCCCCGCGTGCCGGAACGTTGCCCGCCGCAGAGCAGCGTGGCGCCCTGCCGGATGGCCTTGGCCACCTTTTCCTCGACGGATTTCAGGGCGGCGGCCTCGACGAGCGGCCCCATGTCGAGGTCGTCCGTATGCGAGGGGTCGCCCCACTTGACGGCTTTCATGCCCGCGACGACCTTCTCGGTGAAGGCCTCCTTGACGTCGGTGTGGACGTAGACGCGCTCGCAGCAGTTGCAGACTTGCCCGGTGTTGATGACCCGCGAGGCGATGATCGACTTGACGGTCAGGTCGAGGTCGGCGTCCGGCATGATGATGGCCGGGGCCTTCCCGCCCAGCTCGAGGGATACCTTGGTGACGTTGGGCGCGGCGGCGGCCATCGTCTGGACGCCGGCGGCGACGCTGCCCGTGAGGCTCACCATGCCCACCTTCGGGTTGGCGGCCAGCTCTTGACCGATGACCGATCCCCTGCCGTTGACGATGTTAAAGACGCCCTTCGGCAGGCCGGCCTCGTCCACGATTTGCGCGAACACGTAGGCGTTCTCCGGGGTGATCTGGCTCGGCTTGATCACGATGGTGTTGCCCGTCACGAGGGCGGGGGCCGCCTTGCGGGCGATCAGGAAGAAGGGGAAGTTCCACGGGAGGATGCCGGTGGTCACGCCGATGGCCTTCTTGAAGAGGAAAATGCTCTCGTTCGGGCGGTCGCTGGGGATGATCTCTCCCTCGTAGCGGCGCGCCCAGCCGGCCATGTAGTCGAGGTAGTCGGCGGTGAAGAGCACCTCCACGTTGGCCAGCCCGCGCGTCTTGCCGCCCTCGCGGACGATGATGTCCGTCAGTTCCTTCTCGCGGCGGCGGATGCCCCCGGCGATCTTCGTCAGGAAGGCGGCGCGCTGCACGGCCGGCAGGCGTTCCCATGCGGCTTGCGCCCGCGCGGCGGCGTCGATGGCCCGGCGGGCGTCTTCCGCGACGCCGGCGGGCATGTGCGAGATCACTTCCTCCGTGGCGGGGTTTAACACGTCAATCCACGAACCGCCCCGGTTCTCGACGAATTGACCATCAATGTACATCTTTAATTCTTTCATGATAGTAGTGGTTTTTAGTTCAAGTAACTGGTTGATTATTCGCCCCCGAAATTAGGTAAAAAAACAGAACGCACCGCACCCCGCGGTAAAAAAGCGCATTTCACGGGGTAATTTGTCAAAATTCACGCGTGCGGGACGGGCACTATTTCACGTTTCGCCCGTGAAAATGACTTTTTTATCAAAACAAAAAACCTTTTTTCTATATCCCCCGTTTAAATTTCAACAAGGTAGCCGCCCGGTAAAACGGGCTATTGACCATAACACGAAAACGAACGTAGATGGAAGACACCACCAAGAAATCACGCGCGTGGAGCACGCGCCTTTTTTGCAAGTATATCGGGAATATCAACGGGCGCGCCCGCGCTTTAGCGGCGGTGCTGCTGGTGCTGCTGGCCGCCGCCTGCACCGGCGCTCTTTCCCGCGGCGGGGCGACGTTCAAGGAATGCGTCGCGAGGTTGGAAAATGCGAAGGAGGCGGGGGAGTTGTCCCGCGAGCAGGCCTATTTCGTTGACTCGCTCGACGTGGCAGGCTTGCACGCTTCCTCCCTCTGGGGCAGGTATATCAACAGCTGGGTGGCCTCGTTCACCTCGCCGGACAGCGTGCCCGCTCGCTGTGAAAGATTGCTCGGGCGCGTGGCGCGGGACTATCCCGACCAGTTCAAGCCCCTCGTGGCCGGGGTTTGCCGGGCGTTGAAGGGCCGGGGGGCGGGACGGGCTGCCGGGACGGTGGCCGCGCTGCCCTATGGCGTCGACGCCGCGCACTACCCGGGGATTGCCGCCCGGTTGCTGGTCGCGACGCTTTTGCCCGGGCAGAAGGCGCCCGCGCTGGTCGGCCGGTTGTCACACCCCGTCGGCGACGGGCGGTGGACGATACTGTTCTTTTACGCGAGCGATTGCCGCACTTGCCAGGGAATGGCGAGTGATTTGATCGAGCGTCACGGCGACTTGCAAAAGGCGCGGGCGCGGGTCATCACGCTTTCGACGGATACCAACGAGGAACTGTTCGCGGAGTACGCCCGGAAATTCCCCTGGGAGGACAAGTTGTGCGACCGGAGGGGCTTTGATAGCCCTAACATGGTGGCTTACGGGGTGGCGGCCACGCCAAC
>JAISAV010000067.1 GCA_031266545.1 Odoribacteraceae bacterium
CCGCCTTCAACAAGGTGGCCGAACAACCCCTGATCCTCTCCGAGTTAACAGGGGACTTGTTGCGCCCCACCTCCCACGCCCCGGAAGAATTTTGGCGGATATACCGTTACGCGGCCGACAACGAGGACGCCCACGCGAACCCGGGACTCTTCTACGACATCGTCATCAACTGCAACGACTTCATCAAGCGCGCGAGCAAGTACAATCGCGACTTCCCCGGCAACATCCCCGAGGCCGAATACCGGGCGGAGATCTCCGTCGCCATCTGCTACAAGGTATGGAGCCTGATGATGATCGGCCAATTCTGGGGCGAGGCCCGCGTCTACGAGGACAATCTCGAGAGCGACAGCGAGCAGGCGATGCTACGCCTGGGACTGGACGAGCTTCCCGCCTACTTGATCGCCTACATGAATGGCGGTGAGGATGGCGTGGACGCTTTCCAGGTGCCGGACTTCAAGAGTATCCTCGCTGATAACAACATCGATTGGTTTGGCGCCACCCTCCACGGGATGGTGCTCCGCGCCGAGCTTAAACTGTGGGCGGGCGACTACCAGGGGGCCATCGACGACTACCTCGCCGCCCTCACCACCGACGCCGGCAACACGGTCAACCTCACGAGCGGCTACCGGTCGATATTCACGAGCGCCGTCACCCAGTTGAAGAACGAGGTCTTCACCGCCTTCTCCTTCAACGTGGCGTACCACCAGACCAACAACCTCCGCGCATATTTCCTCGACAGGTACTACTTCGCACCCACCCGGAACATGATCGACCTGTTCGACGCGCAGGTGTACGCCAACTACTCGCGGGGAGACGCCCAGCGGAAATCCGCCACCTGCGCGCCCGTCACCTCGCGGCAGGAGGAGGACGCGTGGGCCGTCACCAAGCATTTCTACCAGGAGAACATGATCCTGCACCTCTACCGCGCGGGTCAAGTGTACCTGAACATCGCCGAGGCATACGCCTGCCTGGGGCGCTTCGAGGAGGCGATCGCGGTCTTGGATAAAGGACTGAAGAACTACTGGACAGGCGCCGGCTACCGGGCGCCGTTCCAGTCATTCCCTTCAGCGTTGCAAGGCGCCAACGGCGTGCGCGGCCGGGCCGGGCTGTTGCCCCTCGAGCCGGGGGAGATTTTCGGCGCTAGCATCACACGGCCGGACTCGATCCGCGCGCTCTGCGGCCGGATCGTCGACGAGACGGCGCTCGAGCTGGCCTACGAGGGGAAACGCTGGCCCGCGCTCGTGCGCGTGGCGCGCAACCTGCACGATCCCTCTTTCCTGGTAGAGAAGATCGTCGCCAAGTTTGACGCGGCCGGGCAAGGAGAGTACCGTACCCTGTTGAGCGACCCCGCCAACTGGTACATCAAAGACGAAAAAAGAACAACTTTAAAATAGACGCGTGATATGAAAAGAGTGACAAACCATTCGTGGATACTCCTCGCGCTGGCGGCCGCGTTCGTCGCCTGCGAGCGGGAGGGAATAAAGGATCTTTACATCGAGAAACCCTTCGTGCCGATCCGGGACGTCAGGGGAGAAGCGGGATACGGCAAGGCGACGTTCGCGTGGACGGCGCCGGACAGCGCCTCCTCCCTGTTCTACACGGAACTCATCGCCACCAACGCGCTGCCGGGCAGCGAGCCGTGGCGGTTAGTCATCCCGAGGAACCTGGACTCGCTCCTGGTGACGGACATGCCCGGGGGCGACTACAGTTTCCTCTTTGTCTCACACGCCGCGAGCGGGGAGAGCGTCGAGGTGGCCACCCTCTCCCTCTCCGTGCAGTCGTGGGACCTGGAGCCTCCCGCCACCATCCTCGATTTCACCTGCCTCTCCGCGGAAAACACGCTGCTGGCCTACTGGCAGGAACCCGTGCACGCCACCTACGACCGCGTGGTCTTCGAGATCTACCGGCAGGGAGCGCTCCTCCGCTCGGAATCCGTCGAGAAGGGTTCCACCGGGGAGATTCTCCTTCCCGACCTGGACTACCACGCCGACTATGAACTCAGGTACTACTCCGCGAGCGCCCGCGACATCCGCTCGGAGAGCCGCGCGGTCGCCTTCTCCACGGGGGGCGCCGCTCCCGCCGTGCCGGAGATCCTGCCCAGCACGAGCCGCGTCGACTACGCCCACTCCGGCGAGATCACCTGGACGGTCTCCGCGGAGGTCGACTCCCTCCTCGTGCGCTTCATAGACCTGAACGGGGAGAACCGCCTCTACCGCTTCGGCGGCGCGCGCGGGCGCGAGTACCTCTCCCTGCTCCCCGGCGGCACGGTCGAGCTGCGCGTGCAGGCGAGGGGAACGGACGGCACGTGGTCGTTGCCGCGACCCCGCGAGATCAAGACGCGGCTCGCGGACGAGACCTACTCCCTGAAAGTCCCCAACTGCCTGTCGTCGCAGGATCAGAGGCTCTCCAAGCTCTCCGAGCGCTACTACCAGGCGCTGGGCAGGGGCACGCAAGATGACTACAGGGCGAATCCCGAGTCGGCCATATACACCTTCCAGGAGATGGCCACCCTCCGGGAGATCACCCTCGATCACGAGATCATCAACATCGACGAGCTGGAGCTGCTCGTCAACCTGGAAACCCTACGCGTCAACGCCGGTAACCCGGGACGGGACAACTGCCCGCAAGTGGAATACTTCCTCCGGGTGATCGACCGCCTGCCGCGCGTCCGGGAAGTGCTCGTGCACGCGAACTACCCGCGCCACGACCAGTTAAAACAAGAGCTGGAAAATAGCGCGAAGGTCACCTTTAGAACTTTGTAACCATGAAAAAAGGAATGAACATGAAAAGGCTATTCATCGCGTGCAGCATCCTCTGCACGCTTTTCCCCGCGTGTAAAGATGACGCAGCGGGCATCGTCGAGGATCCTTACCTGGAACTCTCGCGGGAGACCATCCTCACCGGGGATACCCTCACCCGCACGAAGATACAGGTGAGCACCAACAGCGAGTACTGGGACGCGGACGTCACCACGCCAACCGAGTGGTGCACCTTCGCCATGAATGACGTGCCGGGCGACCGTTCCATCACCGTCATCACGGGGCAGAATACCGGCGCCGACGAGCGCGTGGCCATCGTCACCATTTTCGGCGACGGTGCGTTGGAGAAAACGATTACCGTGCGACAGATGGGCACCGCCCCCCTGATTCTCACCTCCGCCGAATCTTTCCCGCGGGTGAAAGACGATTCGACCCTCCTGCAATTGTACATCCGGGCCAACCTCGCCTTTGACGTGACCGTCCCCACCGGCGCCGACTGGATTATCCCCGTTGGAACGGCGGCGGAAGACTCCACGATCTATCTCTTCTCCATCACGAGGAACGGTACGGAGCCGCGGGAAGGTTTTATCAAGTTACAAGGCACCGCCTTTGAGTACACCAAGGAGATCCCCATCACCCAGCTCGGGCGCGACTCCCGCTACACGCCGGGCGACCCCTCCGACATGGGGGCCGTTGCGGATACGAAGCTACGCATAAGCCGATCCAGCACCAGTTCCCAGCAAAGCGACAGCGAGTCCATCGCCCGTTCCCACGACGGCAACACCTCCACGATATGGCACTCCAAATGGTCGGGCGGCGAGCTACCGCCGGCGGGTCCCGGGATATGGGCCGTCTACGAGATGGACGAGGCCGCCACGCTGGACTACGTTGTCTACACGCCCCGGCAAAGCGGTTCTAATGGGGAACTCGGGGAGGTAGACCTCTACATCGCCACCTCTCCTGACATCGACGACTACGTCTTTTATGGCACCTATGACTTCGGCCAGCAAGCGCGTGTCACCAGCACGATCACCTTCAGCAATACCATCGTGAAGCCGCGCAAGGTCAAGTTCGACATCAAGACCGGTAGGGGAGGGTTAGCCAGTTGCGCCGAGATGGAATTTTTCGCCCGGCCCGTGCCGGATACCAGCCTGATGGCCATATTCACCGACGAAACCTACTCGGAACTGCGCCCGGGCGTGACCTATCCCCAGATCATGGGCATGGAAAGCGTCTTCTTGCGCAACATCGCCAAGTACCTCTACAACGGCGAGTACTCCGCTGCGCGTGCGCGCTATTACAAGCCCTACCGCCACCCCGATAGGATCGCGGCCGAGTGGAAGACAAACCCCTATAGCCTCTGGGACAACCCCACTGGCATCTACGCGCGGGAGGGCGAGGAGATCGTCGTCTTTGTCGGCGACCCCCACGGTGAGTCCATCGCCCTCGGCCTGATGGACATCGAGGACGCCGGCGGCCTTTACCAGATGACCTACCCCCTGAGGCAAGGTAACAACAAGGTCAGGGTCTCTCACGACGGCCTCCTCTACATCTATTACTACACCGAAAACTACGCCACGGCGGCCCCTGTCAAGATACACGTCGCCTCCGGCGAGGTCAACGGCTACTTCAACAGCGCCGAGCATACCGACGCCGACTGGACGAGGATCACCAACGACGCCGTCTACTACCTGCTGGACGTCGTCGGTGTGCGTGCTCATCTGCTCTTCCCGCTGGCCAACTTCAAGACAATCTCCAACCCGACTGCCCTCTGCGCCGTGTGGGACGACATTGTCCGCCTCGAGCAAGAGTTTATGGGGATACAGAAGTACGGCCGCACATACGCCAACCGCCTCCTCTGCCACGTCGACAACGCCACCGGCGCCATGTACGCCTCCGCCAACCACACGGGATACGGCCGCGGCAGCATGCCCAACATGGTCAGGGCCGACAAGGTGCGCGGGGCCGAGGTCTGGGGACCGGCACACGAGATCGGCCACGTCAACTAGATCCGCGACGGCCTGAAATGGGTGGGACTCGGCGAGGTCAGCAACAACATCTACTCGATGCACGTGCAAACCTCCTTCGGTAACACCAGCCGCCTGCAAACGGATAACTGCTACCGGCAAGCCTTCACGAGGATGCTCGCCGCCGATTCCGCCTACATCGCCGTGAAGCAAGACCCCTACTTCGTGCGCCTCGTCCCCTTCTGGCAGTTGCAGCTCTTCGCGCGGGCGATCGACAAGCCCGACCTCTACAAGGACGTCTCCGAGAGGATACGCGTCACCCCGAGCAGGAACTACACCACCGAATCCGGGGCCATACAACTCGACTTCGTCAAGTACTGCTGCGACGCCCTGGAGGCTGACCTCACCACCTTCTTCGAGGCATGGGGATTCCTGCGGGAACTCGACATCGAGGTCAACGACTACAGCTCCACCTACCTGCGGATCACCGCCGCGGAACTGCAAGCCGCCAAGAGCGACATCGCGGCAAAAGGCTACGCGCCCGCCCCCGCCGGGGCCATCTACCTGACCGATCAGAACGTCAACGTCCTGAAAAATCGGCAGAATATCGTCCCCGGCACCGCCTCGCGCTCCGGGCAAACCATCACCGCCAGCGGCTGGAGCAACGTCATGGCCTATAAGGTCTACGCCTCCGGTGACTTCGTCTACGGCACCCCCGACGCCATCATCGCGGTACCCGCCGCGTATCCCGCCGCGGGCGTGGAGGTAAAAGCCGTGCAATGGGACGGGACAGAAATCAACGTGAACTTTTAAACGAGCATACCGATGAAACGGATAAAAACAAGCATACTATTGGCCCTCGGTGCGCTGGCCTGCGCGTGTAACGAGGCGCTGGACGCGGGCGACGTCGTGATACTCGAGACTGTCGAGTTCGAGGCCGACCGCCTGATCGTGCCGGAAGAGGGCGGCGCGGCGAGAATCCCCGTGTTCCTCTCCGGGAGGGTCACCACGGACGTCGAACTCACGATCAAGGTCGAACCCCGCAAGGACCTGCTGGAACGCCCCGGGATCATGGCCGAGGAGGGCGTGCACTACCGCCTGCCGGAGAAAAGCATCCGCGTGCCGGTCGGCGCCACGCAAGGGTATTTCCCGCTGGAGATCATCGACGACATCCTCGTGAACGATGACCGGGTCTTTGACGTCGTCTTCGAGATGGTCAGCGGTGCCACCCGCTCTTTTATCTCCCAGGCGTGCCGGGTAACCCTCAGGAACGACGACTTCTGGCCCACCGTCAGCTTCGGCACGAGCCGCTACCAGACCACCGAGCACGATAGCGTCCTCGTGATCCCCCTCGTCGTCGGGGGAGGCGTCATCCGCTCGCCCCTGCAGGTCACCCTGGCCGTGGAAGACCTCTCGGCCGTCGAGGGTACCAACTTTACCGTCGTCAACAAGACCTTCACCTTCACGGAAGCAAACCGGCTGGACTCTATCGTCATCCGCCTGGCCGACGAGGAGTTGAGTGCCGACGCGGACTTTAACCTCTCGCTCGCTTCGAACGACGCCGGGCGCCTCGGTCGTTATCCTGCTGGCACGGTGGTCATCCGCGACGTGGTCAAGCGGGCCGGTTTCCCGCAGTCGCAACTCTCCCGCTTCAAGGGATACCGGCGGCTGGACGTCCCCGTCCTCTTCGACGGCGTGCGCTCACCGCGCGACATCACCGCCCGCCTCCGCGTCAAGGATCCGGGCACCCTCGTCGAGGGTGTTGACTTTACCCTCGTGAACGATGAAATCACCACGAAGGGCGACACCACCCTCTACGCCACCCTCGAGTTCGTCGAGGACATCAAGGACAAGGGCCTCGTCGAGATCCTCCTCGAGGTCTACGACGTGGACGGGGGCGCCATCTCCGCCCCGGAAATGCGGGTCTTCACCGAGGAAACCACCTCCTTGGAGAGGGACGGCTGGGGGATCTACAGCTTCTCTTCGGAAGAGGCGAGCGGCGAGGGAGCTAACAACGGCCGGGCTGCTCACATCTTGGACGGCAACCTTTCCTCCTACTGGCACAGCAAGTGGACAGGCGCGGGTTCCACGTTACCTCACGAGATCGTCATCCAGTTCCCCCGGAGCATCACCCCGGAGTTCATCACCGTGTACCGTCGTCCCTCGGGCTACACGAAAGACACCCGCACCATCCAACTGGAGACAAGCCTCGACGGCCTCGCGTGGGAATCCATCGGTGCGTTGGAATTTGGAGACCTGTCGGACGTCTCGCTCTCCTACTACGTGCCCCGCAGGGTATTCATGTCTTTCCTGCGACTTAGGATCACGGAGAGCAACCGCTCCCAGAACGCGAACATGGCAGAACTTTTCATTAACGGGATCGTTAACCGGTAAGCACGTATGACCGGCAATAGTATGGCAGAATGCTTCATTAACGGTACCATTAACTGGTAAGCACGTATGACCGGCATATAGTCCAGCAGAAATGACTGTTTCTTTTGTAAGGCTACCTCGTTCGAGGTAGCCTTACTCTTGGCTCCCCTGCAATCTTGGCTCCCCTGCAAAATTCTACGTTTAGTCTAAAGATGAATAGTCAGCCAGATCTCAGTAGCCAGTACAGTCATCACCCGATAACTTCCCAAAAAGTGCGTGGCGCTTACGCGTTTATAGCCGTGCGTGACAGCGCAGTCGTGGTCGGAAGATCACGGGGATGACCATAAAAAGCCCCCGAAGGGATGTCCAGCAATAGCGTGGGGCAACGCCCCACGAATGGTCACCCGATGAATAATAAGCAGGCTGAAGGCCTGCGAGCCAAACAATATCATGCTATTGCTTACGCCCCTTCAGGACGCAGGTTAGAGGACGTATCTATTTTACCCAATGCGATGCGTTAGGCTGGGTTATGGTGGGCCTTCAGCCCTTCTTGCCAAGCACTAATCACTATAACGGGCTTTCA
>JAISAV010000087.1 GCA_031266545.1 Odoribacteraceae bacterium
TTCTGGTACTCGATCCAGAGCTGGTCGATGTCGGCCTGGGGGCCGAGGGCGTAACGGACGCCGCCTTGGAACGACCACGGGATGACGTGGAGGGTGGAGCGGTTGAACAGGCGCAGGAAGTCGGGGTTCTTCGTCTTGGTCAGCCACGCGAGGAAGAAGCCGGTGATCGAGTACCCGGCGAGGTACTTCTGGCGGTTGAGGTCGGGGAGGTAGTCGGCGTCGGAGAGGTAGCCGGTGAGGTAGCGGACGGCGTCGGCGCAGCCCTCGATGTAGGCCCAGAACTCGTTGCCCTCGGCGTAGCCCTCGATGCCACGCGGCTCGAGCTGGTAGGCGTGGGTCAGCTCGTGGAGGAGGACGCCCTCGAACTCGTGCCGGACGCGCGACAGGTCGCCGGTCAGGTTGCCCAGCCAGCGGGAGCTGATGTCGATTTGAACGGCGGTGCCGTGGCCGCTTTTCCCGGCGGCGCCGTCGTAGTCGCGGACGATGAATTTCAGCTCGGAGACCTCCTTGATGGTGTCCGACGGGGAGAAGTAGAGGGTGGATAATACCTGACGGGCGAGGCTCGTATAATAATTCTGCGGGTCGGCGACGAAGCGGGCGTAGCGCTTGCCCCCCTCGCTGGTCGAGGCGCGGTTCTCGGAGATGATCTCTCCCACGTTATAGTTGTCCCACTCGGCGGGGTAGGCCCGCTCGCTGGCCTCCTCGTCCGACGAGCAGGCTTGCGGGGCGCACAGGGCGCAGAGCGCGGCGATGATGAGGTACCTGTTTTTCATTTTCTTTCTGATTCTATAAGTTCGACGAGTTGTATGGAGGCGGGGTGAGTGCCCGCGTTGAATTGTCCCTTGTTTTGCAGCATGAGCGGGACGAGGTTCATGATCCCCTTGTTGGAAAATTCTTTCCCGCGTTCGCGGTAGAGGCGGACGGTCTCGCCGGCCTCTTGCCTCGTGAGGGCCAGCGTGAACTCGGCCTCGGCGAGGACGCTGGCCTGTCGCTCGAACTCCATGCCGCGGAGCGTCTCGATAAACTCGGGGAGGTAGGCGAGGGTCAGCCCGTCCCTGTTTTTAAAGAGGAGCGTCATGAAGAGATCGGTGGTGACCGTGTAGAGGAGGCTGTCCACGGCGGCCTTGCCCGCCAGCCGGTCGAAGGCCGGCTTGTGCAGGCGCAGGAACTCGAGGCGGGACGATCCCCACGGGGAGAGCGCGGCGTTGGCGTGGAGCGGCCACAGGGCGGGATCCGTCTTGGCCTCGTCCGCGAGGGAGGCGTAGAAGTCGTCGACGACCCGCGTGGCTTTCTCGAGGTCTCCCGCGTCGAGCAGCGCCAGCGCGTAGCGGGTGACCGTGGCGGCGTCCCGGTTGCCGTTGTCATGCCCCGCCTCGAGGGCGGCCAGCGAGCGTTCGTCGCTGCACCCTTCCCGCGCGCTCTCGATCAGCGCGGCGGCGTCGCGAAAGCCGACGATCCGGTGTTGTACCTGCCCGTCCGGGCGGATGACGAGCAGGGTGGGGTAGGCTTTCACGGCGTATCGTTCGGCCAGCGCCGGTCCCTCGCCCTTTTCCATGTCGATTTGCAGGCTGACGAAGCGCTCGTTGAAGAACGCGCCGACCTCTTCCCGCGGGAAGACCTGTTCGGCGAGCAGCTTGCAGGGGCCGCACCACGCCGTGTAGCAGTCGACGAAGAGCAGCTTGCCGCTGGCCGCCGCCTTGTCCAGCGCCTGCCGGAAGGTCAGTTCTTGTTCGAAGGCGATGCCTTGCGAGAGGGCGGGGATGGCCGCCGCGAGGGCGGCCATCAGGATCAATAATCTTTTCTTCATCGTTGCTTAGAATTTAAAGGCGACATCCTTGATCTTGCCGAACTGGTCGAAGGTGGCCACCGGTTCCTGCACGCAGGCGCCCGTGGTGACGTTCATTTGCACGATATAGAGTTTTCCCTCGCCCGCGGCGTTGTAGGTGCCCACGAAGAGGTAGCGGTCGCGCGTGTTCTCCTGCACGTCCCTACCGGCGTAGTTACATAGCTCGAGGCAGGTAATCTCCTCCCCGGCGGGCGCGCTCCACGCTTCCCCGGCGGGGGCGACGCTGTCCGCGTCGAGGTCGAAGGGAATCCGGTAGACCTTATTATCCGACGCGTAGAAAGCAGTCGGGCCGCGGCGCCCAAAGGTGAAGAGGTTCGCGTCGGCGATGCCGGTATCACTGGAGATGTCCCACGCGGCCACGGCCGTTGGGCCGCCGTAGAAGTTCATGACGTAGAGGAAGCGTTCCCCGTTATCCACTGGATTCTTGAAAATGGCGTAGATGTAGTACTGGTCCTTGAAGCCATAGCTAAGGTAGACGAGGTCTTTGCCGATGTTGCTAAAGTTAAACTTGTCGCCGCTACCGACGACCGCCGCTAGCGTCGTCGTGTAGGTTGGGCCGCTGAGAAAACGCCTGCCCAACTGGTCGTAAACGACGATTTGCCCGAAGCCGAGGAAGGAGTAGGGGGCGGCGTAATAATCGCCCGCGGTGGATAGACGCTCGGAGTAGACGGCCAAGCCACCGCCCGTTAGACTAGCGAATACGATCATGTTAGCATAACACACGCCGTCACTGACGAGGATCTCCAAGCCATCGCCGGTTTCGCCGGGGTTGGCCATGAGAACGCCATAAGGAACGGTGTAGCCTTGCGGCCGGGGGGTACGCGGGGCGAAGAGGAACAGGCCGTTGAAGTTATCTCTGACGCTCATGTCATCGGGGGAGAGCTTGACGCCGTCGTCACTCGTGTAGATACTGATGAAACGTTGAACGTTGCTATAGTTGATCATGTCCACGGCGACGGGGCTACCGGTCAGGGGATGATCGGGATTGGCCAGCGTGTACATGCTTCTCCTGACCTCGTCGCTAGCGAGGGCGCCGGTGAGCAACTTGGTTTTAATCAGGTCGCAGTCCACGAGACCATCTCGCTCGTAGAGAACGAGCAGGCCGGAACCGCTACTCTCGACGGTGATGGGGTAGCGCTGTATGGCACTCCTCCCGGTGATGGGTTCCGTGGCGCGGAACTCGATCCAGTAGCGACTGGGGTAGACGGTGATGGGTTCTACCAGATTTTCCGTCGTGGCAAGGAGAGTGGCGGGGTTGCCGCTTATGGGCGCCTCCCGGAGGTAGATCGTCCACGAGAACTCCAGATCTTCCCGGTTATTGTCGTAGACGAGGCGGGAGTTCAGTCGTAACGTGTCAAACTGGGAGTGGAGGGGGATTATACCTATCCCCGTGGTGTCGACGTAAAAGTCCGGTAGGGCGGAGTAGTCATAGTTCCCCTTGTCATCGAAGCAAGCGACGAGGGCGAGGGCGCAGAGGGCGACGAGCGCCCCGTGTTTTATCTTTTGTTTCATGATACTTGTTGATTAAAATGTTAGCGGGGTCTCGTCATCATCGAGATAAGGTTCCTCGTGTTCGGCGTTGTAGGCCGCCAGCGTTTTTCGGAGGTAGGATTGTAGGGCCTGAGTCATCGGCAAGTTACTTTGATAGCGGGAGAAATCCGTCTCCCCCGTGTTATCGATGATAAACTTGTAGCGTGCTTGGCTAAAGAGGCCGAGTTGCCCCTCGATGAAAGACGTCCACGAGTCAGGTTTCGTCAGGTAGTCGCTCCATAGCACCTTGAAGACGTCCGTGTCGGGGACGGCAGGCAGGAAGTGCTCGTTGGGCACGAAGTGCAGGGAGAGCCGGGCCATCGTCGTCTTGAGGTTAAGGCCGGGTATGTTCTTCTTGACGAGCACCGGCACGCGGACGGAGAAGGCCCCGGCGGGCATGACCGTCTCGCCCATCACGTAGGCGGACGCGGGGACGTTCGTCTCGTCCTCGACTACCTCGAGGACAAAGGGACGCGGGTAATCGGCCTTGTCACCGGTGACGTTAGCCGTGACGTAGAGCGTGTCCTCCGCGATCGTGATGTCGAGCATCATAAAAGAGAGGGTGGTGGAATCCCGCGTGATAATCAGGTTACCGGAGCGGTAGGTCTCGCCCAGCCAGATGCGCGAGGAGATGTCCCGGTACAGGTATTCTTCGTTCTCGCAGCCGACGAGCAGCAGCCCGGCGAGCAGCGCGTAAAGTAATGTTTTCATGTTCATGTCCATTTAAAATCTATTTCCAAACTCGATTTCTTCCAGCGGGATGGGCAGCACGTACAGCGTCTTGTCGTAATTCCCGGCGACGCCCTCCACCTGATCGGCGTCCAGCCGCTTGTAGTAGTAAAAGAGCAGCCCCTCGCTGATAAACTCGCGGCGGTATTCCAGCAGGATCTCGGCGCGCAGGATGGCGGGGTCGGTGACGCCGTCAGGGATGGTGATGTCACACTCGCGGTGTTGCCGCAGCTCGTTGATGTGCGCGCGGCTCTTGGCCGGGTCCGTGTCCAGCGACGCCTCGGCGGAGATCAGGTACAGCTCCGGCAGGCGGATCATCGGCAGGCGGTTGGCCAGCGAGTCGACGTAACCCTCGGGCTGTGCCAGCTTCGTGTTATAGCGGATGGTGGAGGTTATTTGCGGCGTCCACGCGAAAAGCCTGCGCCAGTCCGTGGAGGAAGGATAGAGGTCGGTGACGTCGGTATCATGGAACTGCAAGAGATACCCCGGGCTGATTCCCTCCTCGCGGAGGCGACCGCCGGTGTGGTCGCTTAGGTGCGGGATATGCAGCGCGAAGACCTGCTCAGGGGAGAAGGTGGCATCGCGTTGCGTCTCGGGCACCCCGACGATCCTGTCCTCGTGCGTCCATTGGAACTTGTTGGAGTTGAT
>JAISAV010000133.1 GCA_031266545.1 Odoribacteraceae bacterium
CCACCGGCATCAAGCGGGAGAAAAGTGACGAGATTGATAGCCTTGACATCGCGCTGTACGCCTACCGTTTCCAAGACAGGGCGAGGCGTTACAGGTTGTCGGGGAAATCGGTGAAGTCACTAGAACTCCTGCTTTCCTTCAGGGAACGCCTGCTGCACAACAAGCACGCGTTGCTGGTATCCGCCGTGGAGATCAGGCGGGTGTTGCAAGGGAACCCGGCGGCACGTTATATCTATGAACAATCGAAAAAAGACGTTGACCGGGTAAACGGGGAGATAAAGGAGGTGGAAAAGCGGATGCTCGCGAGATCCGGTCGGATGAATCGCTTCGTGAAACGTACGACCTGGTTAGCTCCATCAAGGGCATCGCGTTAATCAACACCGTTGCCGTGCTGGTGGCGACAGGCAATTTTACCCGCTTTCAAACCAGTCGACAGTTCGCGTGTTATTCCGGTATGGCCCCCTTCGGGAAGCAGTCCGGGACTTCTATTAGAACGCGACCCCGTGTTAGTCATTTAGCCAACAAGCGGATCAAGGTCTTGCTAACGCGGGCGACAAAATGTGCCATCAGGCATGACCCGGGCATGAGGGATTATTATCAACGAAAGGTGGCGGAAGGTAAAAACAGCCAGCTCGTGATTAATAATGTCAGGGACAAGTTGATTCACTTGATTTTTGCGCTCGTGAAAAATAAACAATCGTACCAAGCAGGATACATCCGGCCAGAGAAAATCGTCGCTTAACAATATATATATTTAATATGCAAAATTTGGATTTGAACATAGAATTCCCCGGATTACATCCGGGGAGGAGCGTCCCTCTCTCGCCTCAACCCCGTAGCGGGTTGAACTAAGCTATCGAGGAGTCGTTCATGAAAGAGTTGATAGAGATTCAACCCACTACGGGGTTGCAAAAAAGAGAGATGCCGTACCCCGGATTGCATCCGGGGTTATCCACATTTGACGCTCTCCGGCGTCAGCCCTCGAGTAAACGACATTCAGCCCTTAGCCTGACGACTATGCCCGTCAGGGGTTGAACACCTACGGCGTTCAGGAACGGACGGGAAATATTTTCTATTGATATGAATGCCCTACGGGCAACAACCAACATGCTTGTCGATTTCTATTGATATTGCCCCCCATAATTCATAATTCATAATTCATAATTCATAATTCATAATTCATAATTAAAAAATGTAAGCCCTGACGGGCTATGCTTATCCCGAACTCAGGTTAGTTTAAAAGGGAGCGCACGCGCCACGAAATCAACCCCTATAGCAGCATGATCAGGGATTGCATAAATCCCTTCACGAGCGCGTGCTTTACTTGATAGAAAATTTGCACAAAAATTCCGTCAAACCATCCTTGACCACGATCGCGTAGATGCATCCTTGTTCTTCGTCAACCGCAACGCTCTCGGGCCTGATACCGGGTGGGAAGACATATTGCTTGTATGCATTGCCATTCCAGTCGAACACAAATAGTTTCTTCCGTGATTCGACGGCGTCCGGGGGATAAGCCTCCCCGACCACGAGAGCGTAGATATAGTCGTCCGTCGCGTCTACCCGTTCAAATCCCACGATCGTCTCGTCACGGGTAACCAGCCACTTGGGGACGACGCCCTCGGACGGCGAGTAGATAGGCTCGTAGAAATAGCAGGCGGTGTCCAGCGCGAAACGTTCCTCGTTGATGTTGAATATCTCCATGACCCCGCCGATATAGGTGGCATACACCATTTTCGTCTGGTCGGGTTTTATCGCCCATTGCGTGGAGTAGGAAAAAAGCGCCCAGTTCTCCTCCTTGTCCTCCACGAGGGGTAAAAACCGCGTGTACATCGTTTTTGCCTTCCCGTCGTGCCCCAAGATGCCGAACCTCATCTGGTCGGTTTTACTCCTGATCATATAGGCCTCCTTATAGGGTCGCGCGTCGCTGATGAAGTTCGGTTTTTCGCCAAACATCTCGCGGGGATTTAGCCTGATCTCCGAGTAGAAATCCCCGGCCCCTGACAATACCTTACCTAGATCGTAACGGATGATCTTGTTCAAGTTGGCCTCGAACACGACCAGCAAGCGATTGTCCCTATCGTAACTAATCGGGGAGGGGAATAACAACTCGCCCGGCCCCCGTCCTTTTAACCCGAAGCCGGCGAGACGCTCCCCCGTGCGCTTGTTGAAGATCCAGAGACAGGTGTCCTGCAAGTACTCGTCCTACACGACGAGGAGGCTATCCACGATAATCATCGCCGTGGGATTAGAAAAAAGATGGGTACTATTCAATAGCTCTCCTTCGCCCAGCTCCTGCACGTGTCGCGGCTGGATACCCGTGTAGACAACCCGCTCGCTACACGCTACACTCGAAATCATCCACGCTAAAAGAAAATACTTGTACATATGAAATCTGTTATGTTTCCTGTTGTTTTCTGGAAATAGTCAAGCGCGTCAGGGGTCACTTGAACGGGATCTCTGCTTGCTCCCTATTTCTTAAACCTGCATTTCACGAGTATCGGGTTAGATTGCTCGGAGAAGCCGGGGGCATGATATATGGCTTCGATTTCCGGGTGTCGCGCGAGGAAATCGTCGTTCTCTTTTTCTATTAAGTCAATCAGTTGGTGAGCGGGCATCAAAAAATACATGTGAGTATGATCCGCCACGATGGTATAATTCTCGCCCTCGATGGTCAGGTCATGACTAAAATGGAAATCATCCCTGAAAGAACTGCACGGTAACGTCCGGTGTTCTTTTTTGTCGTAAAAAGCCCAGTAGAATGACTCGCCTCGTTTAAAAGGGAGGGCAACGGTCGTTTCATTCTCGAAAGCATAATACATGTTGTAAGGATATCCCAACCCGGTGACCTTGTCTATAAATTCTTTAATATCCTGAAAATCGCCTTGGAAAAAGGCGGGCGGTATCTGGTATGCCTTAAAATCGACATGATACCTGGGAGTGACATTGAAATCCTCATCGATTGTATATATGGTATCCGACGGGGAGGCATGAAAAGACAGTTCCGGGGCCTCGACAAAGTTATTATTATCCGTGATGTAATAATACGTCGCGAGATGCTCGTCAATGGGAAAATATTGCGCTTCCACTTTAGAAGCAACCGGATCGTAGCGCACGAGGCGATGATCGGTCAAGGAAGACTTCGAGTTAGCGTTATAGAAAAGATACTTTTCGCCATGTTTGCAAAAAGCGGCGGAGACAAAATCGGTCTTAAATTCATCCATAAACCGTCCATCAAAACCGTATCTCACCACCTTATGCCCGCGAAAATCCAACAATTCCACGCGTTCTTCTTCCTCGTCAATCAACATATCATTGGCCCAAAGCCACTCCCCCGGCCCTCGTCCCGGGTGATACATGCCGGACAAAAAAGCTCCCGTTTGCAGGTCAAAGATCGCGATCCCTCCCGATAGCAAATAAAGTCGTTGCCCGCTCACCCTCATTCGCGACGAATAACCGATCAGCACATCGGGCCGCGTCTCCAACGGCACATAAACAACTTCGTCAAACAGGGTGGAGAGAGAGATCGGTCGCGACTCCTCCACGTCGATCGAGATTCGCGTGACATCCTGCTTGTCCCCTCGCGCGCAGGCTAAAAACAGCATGGCACACGATAAGCAATAATACATTCTATTCATGGTAAATCAGTTTATTTTGTAGTTTGGCCATACATCGTGCGAATAAGTTCCCGGACAAGGGCGATCGCCCGGGGTTGCGCGAGGCGGCCTGCCTCTTGCACCTCCTCGTGGTTAGTCTTGGCGGAGGAGGCGCTGTTGGTGATCACGGAGAGTCCGAAACACTCCATGCCCGCGTGGCGAGCGACGATGACTTCCGGGACGGTGGACATGCCCACGGCATCCCCGCCGATGACCCGGATCCACCGGTACTCCGCGGGGGTCTCGAAAGAGGGGCCTTGCAAGCCGGCGTAGACGCCCCGGCGCAGGGGAATATCGAGTCGCCGGCCAGCTTCCCCGGCCAGGGCGATCAAGCGGGGGCTATACGCTTCCGCCATTTCCGGGAAACGCGGCCCGAGCGCGTCTTCGTTTTTCCCGCGCAGCGGGTGTTCGGGAAAGAGGTTGATATGATCCGTGATGACCATCAAATCCCCGGTTTGGAAGTCGGGGTTGACCCCTCCCGCGGCGTTAGAGACGACGAGCGTCTTCACGCCCAGCGCCCGCATCACCCGCACGGGGAAGGTCACCTCCTGCATGGAGTAGCCCTCGTAAAAATGGAAACGTCCCTGCATCGCGATGACCCGTCGCCCGTCGATCTCGCCAACGATCCATTGCCCGGCGTGCCCCTGCACCGTCGAGACGGGGAAGTGCGGTATGCCCGCGTAAGGCACGACATGACGCGCGTTGATCGCGTCGCGCGCCCCTCCCAGCCCGGTACCGAGGATCAGGCCCACCGCGTGCTCCTCCCCCGCCAGCAGCGGGGCGAGGAAGGCGCTACTCCGCGCGATTTTGTCGAGCATGACCGGCGATAAGTTTAAACAATGAATCCCCCCCCGGGCCGAGAAAGCGAGTCTCCAGCGGCACGTAAAACACGCGTTCCTTCACCCACGCGGGGAGCGACGACGAGTCGAGCCGCGTCGCGTCCTTCTCGGTCGTGATCAGGAACCTGTCGTCCTTCTGCATCCCCTGGAAAAGCTCGACGATCCTCCGCGTGTCGCCGCGCGAGAAGCGGTGATGATCGGGAAAACGCATGTGAAACACGGGGCCAACGGCCCGCTCCAGATAATCAAGGAGGGGCGTCGGTCGCGCGATCCCCGTCACGCAGAGCACGGAACTATCCCGCGACATGTCGCACTCGCCCCCGCCGTGGAGCGGCACGGGCCACCCGTGGTTCATGGTCGTGAACAGCAACTGCTGGCGTTCCTCCAGCCGCAACTGTCGCACCACGGCCTCCCGTTCCCTGTCAGACATCGCGAAGGGGCACTTCGTGACGATCACGACGTCGGCCCTCCGCAGCGCCGGGCCGGCCGGTTCCCGCAGGCGTCCCCGCGGCAAGAGGTGGTCGGCGTGGAGCGGGCGGGCGTAATCCACCAGCACGATGCTCACGCGGGGCGTCACGTAGCGATGCTGGAACCCGTCGTCCATGATGACCACCTCCGGCGGCGAGGCGAGCGCGCGCAGGCGCTCGATGCCCCGCGTGCGATTCCCGTCAACCGCCACCACCACGTCGGGAAACTTGTTCTTGACCTGCCGCGGCTCGTCGCCGACCTCCGCGGGGGAGCACCCCTCCCCCACCAGCCGGAAGCCGGACGTCGTCCGCCCGTACCCCCGACTCAGGCATGCCACCCGGAACTCTCCCTTTAGCCCGGCGACGAGCGCCTCCACGTGGGGCGTCTTGCCCGTCCCCCCCACCGTGATGTTGCCCACGCAGACCACCACCGGGGAGTCAAAGCAGCGCGACGGCAGGACGCCCCGGTCAAAGAGCCAGTTGCGCGTGGCGACAACCGCCCCGTAAAGCGCGCTCGCCGGGCAGGCGAGAAGATCCCCCGGTCGCACGCGGATCACAAGGAGAGATCGTAAGGCAAGCGAGCGAGCACGCCCCGCGCGTTCAGCAGGCGTTTCTGTTGCTCGTACACGGGATAAAACTCTCCCAGCTCCGCCCGCACGACCCGCGCCTTCACCGCGGCGGGGAAGCTCTTGAGCAGGCTCTGCCAGAAAGGAACGGGAGCGGGCAACTCCTTCAGCTCGTAAGCGGTCAAGCCGGCCGTTTCGGCGGCCAGACGAATGGCGTCATCCAGCCCCCCCAGCGTGTCCACCAGCCCGAGCCGCCGCGCGTCCTCGCCCGTCCACACGCGTCCCTGCCCGACCTCGTGCACCGCCTCGCGCGTCATCCCGCGTCCGCGGCTCACGCGGTCGAGGAAGGTGTCGTACGTCTTGTTGACGTGCGACTGTAGCACCGCCCGCTCGTGCGGCGAAAGCGCGCGCGAGGAGACGGGCAGCATCGGCAGCGGGTAACTCCCGCCGAAATCGCTGTACTCGTGCGTCTTCACCACCTCCGAGCGGATCCCGATTTGATCCCGGATTAGCTTCTCGCCGGAGAAAAAGAGGCCGAAGACACCGATCGACCCCGTCAGCGTCGTAGGCTCGGCCACGATCGCGTGCGCGGCGCAGGCGATATAATAGCCCCCGGAAGCGGCCACGTTACCCATCGAGGCCACCACGGGCTTGACCCCCGCGGCCAGCGCCACCTCGCGCCAGATAATATCCGACGTCGAGGCGCTCCCCCCCGGGGAATTGACGCGCAGCACGATCGCCTTCACCGCGCTATCCTCCCGCGCCTCGCGGATCGTCGCGGCCAGCCCCGGCCCGATCGCGTAAGCGCCCTGTTCCATGCCGATCTCCCCCTGCGCGTAAATCACGGCGATCTTCTTGCCGCGCGCCTCCTTGTCCGGCAGCGAGAACTTGCTGTAATCCTCCAGCGCGACCATGTTCAACTCGTCGCCTTCCTCCACGCCGGCGGCGGCCTTCAGCTTCCACTCCATCTCGTCGTCCCAGGCCACGGCGTCGATCAACTTCTCACGCGCGAGTTCCCCCGCCGTGTAAATCTGGAAATCGTTCACCAGCCGGTCGAGCCGCTCGACGGGGATACCCCTCCCGGCGGAAATCCCCCCGGCCACGTTCCGCCACCTCGAGTTGAGGTACGTGGAGAGCTGCTCGCGGTTAGCCTCGCTCATCCGGCTCTCGAGGAAAGGCTCCACGGCCGACTTGAACTTGCCGACGCGCACCACCTCCGGTTGCACGCCCACCTTTTCCAGCAGCTCCTTGTAATAAGAGACCGTCGCGCTCATCCCCGTGAGCAGCAGCGACGCCTCCGGGTTCATGAAGAGGCTATCGGCCACCACGGCCAGGTAATAGGCCTTCTGCGAGTAGCCCAGCGCAGAGTACGCGTAGACGAACTTCCCGCCCTCCTTGAACTCGCCCAGCGCCGCCCGCAACTCGTCGATCGTGGCCAGCGCCCCGTAGTCGGCGTGCACGTCATCGAGGTTCAGGTATATCCCCGCGACCCGGTCGTCCGTCGCCGCGGTGCGGATCTTCTTCAACAGCGCGTTCAAGCCCAGCGGCGGGTTGGCCGACAGGGTAAACGGGTCGAACGAGTCCAGCGGGTTCTCCGAGGCCCGGTCGACGACCGGCTGGTCGAGCGTCAACTCGAGCACCGTCCGCTCCCGGATCTCCGGCGCCGCCGGGCCGGTCGAGAAAGAACCGGCCATCCCCGCGAGGCCGGCGAAAAAGATAATCGTGAACACGAAATTTACCAGCACCACGCCCACGACGGTTGCCAGCACGTACTTGAAAAATTTTTTCATGAGAATTTATTTTGAGATTAGTGTATGATTCCCTCGTCAGACGCGACGGATGTCCGCCCCGATCACGTTCAGCTTCTCCTCGATGCGCTCGTACCCCCGGTCGATCTGGTCCACGTTCTCGATCACGCTGACGCCGCGCGCCGAGAGGGCGGCGATCAACAGTGCGATCCCCGCGCGGATGTCGGGCGAGGCCATGCGCGTGGCGCGCAGGACGGAGTCGTGATTCTGGCCGATGACGGTGGCGCGGTGGGGATCGCACAGGATGATCTTCGCCCCCATGTCGATCAGCTTGTCCACGAAAAATAGGCGGCTCTCGAACATCTTCTGGTGGACGAGCAGGCTTCCCCTCGCCTGCGTGGCCACCACGAGGAAGATGCTCAGCAGGTCGGGCGTCAACCCCGGCCACGGGGCGTCGGCCACGGTGAGGATCGAGCCGTCGATAAACTCCTCGATCGCGTAATGCTCCTGCCGGGGGACGTGGAGATCGTCGCCGCGCTCCTCCACGCGCACGCCCAGCTTGCGGAAGGCGTCGGGGATGAGGCCCAGGTGCGGGATGCCCGCGTCCTTCACCGTGATCGCCGAGCGGGTGAGGGCGGCCAGTCCGATGTAGCTCCCCACCTCGATCATGTCCGGCAGGCAGCGGTGCGCGCAGCCGCCGAGCGCCTCCACCCCCTCGATCGTGAGCAGGTTCGAGGCGATGCCCGAGATTCGCGCCCCCATCGCGTTCAACATCTTGCACAGTTGCTGCACGTACGGCTCGCACGCCGCGTTGTAGATCGTCGTCACGCCCCGCGCCAGCGTCGCCGCCATGATGATGTTGGCCGTCCCCGTCACCGAGGCCTCGTCCAGCAGCATGTAGGCGCCCCGCAGGCCGCGCGGCGCCGTGACCTGAAACCATCCCTTGACGGCGTCGTGCTCGACGATCGCCCCCAACTTCTCGAAGCCCAAAAAGTGCGTGTCTAACCGGCGGCGACCGATCTTGTCGCCCCCGGGACGGGGCATCACCCCGCGCCCGTGCACCGCGAGGAGCGGCCCCAGCAACATGATCGATCCCCGCAGCGACGCGGCGCCCCGGTAGAACTCCTCGCTCTCGAGGTAGCCCGCGTCCACGCTCGACGCCCGAAACGCGTACTTCCCCTTCCCCTCGCGCTCCACCGTCACCCCCAGCGCCCGCAGCAGCTCAATCAGTTTCATGACGTCCGCGATCTCCGGGACGTTCTCGATGACCACCCGTTCCCGCGTCAGCAGGCACGCGCAGATCACTTGCAGGGCCTCGTTCTTGGCCCCCTGCGGGGTCAGCTCGCCTTCAAGGCGCTTCCCCCCGACCACTTCAAATGTATACATCGGCGTTGATTTAAGTACAACGCGAAATTATAAAAAAATCGTTGCCCTCCCCCGCCGCGCGGGATATCTTTTTAAACCACTACCTCCAAGGGAGGTGGATTTTTGAAGTGGTATGTAATAGAAGATTTGGACACGCCACCTGAAAGGACGCTACACGGGGTATGCATATACCCCAAAGCGTTACCGTTGGGAGAGGTTATGGCGGGCCTTCAGCCACGAGCGGGTTATAAAAATTACGAATTACGAATTACGAATTACGAGGCGGGAGACGTAACGCGATGCCATCTTTCACGGTTGATAAGATTTCAGCCGCTCGCATCGTGTTCACCCCAAGCGTGGAGCTGAAAAGGAAGCTCGACCACATTCATTTCGAGAAGAGCGAGTAACAGGCTCTGAAACAGGAGAATAAATTGCACGCGTATGTGGTGAAAATTACATCCGCGTGTAATTTTATTTTCATACGGACGCGGCTAAATTTTCCTGCTCAGGAAAATTTATTTCCCTGCTCAGGAAAATTTAGCCGCATGCGTATGGAAATTTGACTACATGCGTATGCAATTTTGGGGCTACGCGGGCGGGTCTCGCGTCCGCCCTTTTCACACAATCTCAAAAGGGCAGACACGCAGGTCTGCCCCTACAGCCTGAT
>JAISAV010000175.1 GCA_031266545.1 Odoribacteraceae bacterium
TTCTCCATCGAGTGGGAGATCCTTCCCGCCCTCCTCGCGCGGGGACGCGTCGGGATCACGCGGCAGCTCGGGCGCGGCGACGAGTACCTCTCCCCCGACCACACCAGCTTCGACAGCTACACGGGCGAGGACTACAAGCGGCGCGGCACCTACGACTACACGAACAGCGAGAGCCTCGCCGTCGAGGGAGACTTCACCCTGAACTACAACAAGACCTTTAACGACAAGCACCTGTTGTACGCGGGCCTCAACTACAGCCTCGCCGAGAGCAAGGAAGAGACGTTGGTCATCTCCGCCGAGGGATTCTCCGCCGCCAACAAGAAGCACCTCGGCATGGCCGCCGCGTACGCGCAGGGAGGCAAGCCGCAGGGCGACGAGGAGCACTCCCGGCGACTGGGCGGCATCCTCAACCTCAACTACACGTACGATCACCGCTACTTCGCCGACGCGTCGGGCAAGCTGGAAGGCTCCTCCAAGTTCGGGAGCAACGACCGGATGGCCCCCTTCTGGTCGGTCGGGATCGGCTGGAACCTGCACCACGAGTCCTTCCTCCGCGACAGCGACTTGTTCGACTACCTGCGCCTGCGCCTCTCCCGCGGGACGACCGGCGTGCAAAACTTCAAGCCTTACCAGGCGTTGATGACCTTCCGCTTCTTCGGCCTCGAGAACTACCAGCACTGGCAGGGCGCCTACCTGCTGGGCCTCGGTAACGCCGACCTGAGCTGGCAGAAGACCAACCAGTTCAACGTGGGCCTGGAAGTCGCGCTAAAGAACAACCGGGCGCGCCTGAGCATCGACTTCTATGACAAGCTCACGAACGACATGCTGACGGACATCAACCTCCCCATCGCCAGCGGCTTCAATAGCTACAAGGCCAACGTCGGGGAGGTGCGCAACCGGGGCGTCGAGATCAGCGCTCACGTCAACCTGATCAACCTCCGGGAGCGGAACCTTCTCTGGTCGATCAGCGGCACCCTCGCGCACAACAAGAACAAGATCATGAAGATCTCCAACTCCCTCGCCTTCCTCAACTCCCTGCTCCTCGAGCAGTCGGGAAGCAACCCCAGTTTCCTCTACAAGGAGGGGGAATCGATGAACACCCTCTACGTCGTGCGCTCGCTGGGCATCGACCCCGCCAACGGCAACGAGTTGTTCCTGCGGCGAGACGGCGCCAAGACCTACACGTGGGAGGCCTCCGAGAAGGTCCCGTGCGGCGTGAACGAGCCGCTCGCGTGGGGCACTTTCAGCAGCCGCTTCCGCTACCGGGGTCTCTCGCTGAACGTCGTCTTCGGGTACCGGACGGGCGGCTACAGCTACAACCAGACCCTCGTCGACAAGGTGGAAAACAACGACCCGTGGCGCAACGGCGACCGGCGGCAGTTCACCGACCGCTGGCAAAAGCCCGGCGACCGCGCCTACTTCAAGAGCGTGAGAAACACGTCGTACACCTATGCCTCCTCCCGTTTCGTCATGAAGGAGAATACCCTCGAGTGTCGCACCGTCAACATCGACTACGAGTTCAACCCCGCGTGGCTGGCGAAGCACCTCTCGTTCGACCACCTCTCCGCGGGCATCTACGCCGAGGATCTCTTCCGCGTCTCCACCATCAAGCAGGAGCGCGGGTTATACTACCCCTTCGCCCGCAAATTCTCGCTGGCGATAGCGGCACGATTTTAACCACGAAATTCAACGAACATGAAAAAGATACACCTCATCATGATATTACCGGCGTTCCTGCTCCTCGCGTGCGCCGATTGGCTCAACATCCAGCCGGCGCTGGAAACGCGCGAGAACGAGATGTTCGCGAATGAGAGCGGCTTCAAGAACGTCCTCACCGGCGCCTACATCCGCGTGGCCAAGCCCGAACTTTACGGGAGGAACATGACCATGACCCTCCCCGAGGCGATGACAGGCCACTGGAAAGCTGTCGACAACTCCCTCCTTGGCTACCTCAAGAACTTCAACTTCGAGGAAAAAGCGTGCAAGGACCTGCTGGAGACCATCTGGCTGGAATACTACCAGACCATCGCCAACCTGAACATCCTCCTCGCTTCCATCGACGACCGGGTCGACCTCTTCACCAACGGCAACCACGCCCTGATCAAGGGTGAGGCGCTGGGACTGCGCGCCTTCCTCCACCTCGAGGTGCTGCGCCTGTGGGGAGACGTGCCCGGCAACATCACCCCGGACGCCGTGGCCATACCCTACGTCACGAAGGTCACGAAAGACCCGAACGACCTCGGGAGCATCTCCTACCGGGAGTTCTCTCGCCACCTCCTTGCCGACCTCGATTCGGCGGAGCGGCTCCTCGCGAACGATCCCATCACCCTTTACTCCAACGACATCCTCAACGCTCCCGGCGGTCTCGTCGGGTACGAGGAAAACCGGCCGGAAGATCCCTTCCACTATTATCGCCAGAGCCGCTTCAACTACTACGCCGTCAAGGCAACGAAAGCCCGCTACCATCACTGGATGGGTGACCCCGCCGTCGCCGCGAGCCTCGCCGCCGAGATCATCGACGCGGTCAACACCAGCACGGGATCATCCAAGTTCACGCTCGCCGACGAGAGACTCGCGCAGTCGGGCAAGATGACCTTCCCTACCGAACACATCTTCGCCGTCCACAACTCCCTCGCGCAACAGACTGTCAACACGCTCTTCCTCCAGCACTCCGTCGGCTACACGCAGGACTCCGTGCTCCTCCGGGATGCCTACGAGCGGGCCACCCAGGCGAGCGACATCCGCTTCAGGGACAACCGCCTCTGGCAAACGCGACTCATTCAGATCGGCTCCAGCTACAACTTCTTCAAGAAGTACGTCGTGGATGACCGCACGGCCGTCGACGTGGTCCCCGTGATACGCCTCGCCGAGATGTATTTCATCGCCATCGAGAACGGCGACGCCGGGCGATTCCCCGCCTACCGCATCGCGCGCAACCTCTACAACGGCCTCGACGCCGAGCTTACCTCCCCGCAAGCCATCCTCGACAGGCTGGAAAAAGAGTATCGTAAGGAATTTTACGGCGAGGGACAGATGTTCTACTTCTACAAGCGGCACGACTACGCCAGTTTCCCGTGGCCGGAGAACCGGGCGATAAACACCGCGCAATACAAGCTCCCGCGACCGGAAGCACAAACCCTCTTCGAGTAACTTCAAAATATACAAGTCATGAAAACAAAAATAACATGGATACTACTCCTCGCCCTCGCGCTGGGCGCCTGCGAGGAAGTAGTCGTGAACAGGTACGACGGCGACGCCTCCCTCTACTTCTTCCGCGGGAAATTCGACATCTACGGAAACGTGCAGGGCGATAGCCTGAACTACTCCTTCTACCTGGAAGAGAGCGCCCGCACGCGGGACACCCTCTGGATCGAGGTACACCTCACCGGCATGATCGCCCCCGTGGACCGCCCCATCCCGCTCGCGCAACGCCTCACCGGGACGAACGACGCTATCCCCGGGACACATTACGTCGCGCTTGACGACCCCGAGGTTACTCCCTTCCTCCTCCTCCCCGCCGGCAAGGCAGAGGTCAAGATCCCGGTCATCGCCCGGCGCGACGTCACCCTCCAACAAGAGTCGTACGTGCTGGTACTGGAACTCGGCACGAGCGAGCACTTCGGCCCCGGCGTCGACGGACAAACCCGCTTCCTCGTCCGTCTCTCCGACCTCGCCTCCCAACCGGCCAAATGGGCAACGGTGTGGAGCGAGCCCTTTGGGACATGGGGACCCGTGAAGATGAGATTCATCATCGACTACGTTGGATTCTCCGATTTCAGCCTCGACCTCGAGACAATGCACCCGGATATGCAAGACTACCTGAAAGCAAAAGCGCAACAAAAACTCGCCGAGTACGAGGCCGCCAACGGCTACCTCTACGAGAACGACGGCAACCGCGTGCGGTTTTAACCACCAAATAACAAGATCATGAACAAAAAATTATATCTCCTCCTCGCCCTCGCCGCCACGCTCCCCGGCTGCGTCGAGGACACGGGCAACTATGACTACCAGCCCGCCGAACAAGTAACCCCCGGGACGGTCGCCGGGATCGACGACACGTACAACATCGTGGCGCTGGACTCCCTCAAGATCACGCCCGCCATCGACGGGCCGGAAGACGCGTACACTTACGCGTGGCAAGCCTACCCGGTGCCCACCCAATACGATAGCCCCACGTACCTCATCGGCGAGGAAAAAAACCTGAAGTACCAGGTCGTCCTCCCCGAAGGCGCGTACGAGATCGTCCTCGAGGTCAAGGATAAAGAACTCCAAACATGCACTTACGTGCGTACCACACTCAACGTGACGCTGGAATTCAGCCAGGGCTGGTTCATCGCCAAGGCTGTCGGCAACGAGACGGACATCGATTTCATCAAACTCGCCAACGGCGTCGTCTACCCCGAGATACTGAAATCCATCAACGGCGAGCGCCCCCCCGGCGCCCCCGTCTCCAATGGCTACATCAGCACCTACTACGGCTACGAGATCACGAAACCCGACGGCACCACCACCACCGTGCAAGACCAGTCCGCCTTCTTCGTCACGACGGACGAGGACCTCCGCGTCTACAAGGCCGGGGAGATAACGCTCCTGAAGACTTTCGACGACGCCTTCTTCGAGCGCCCGGCCGTGAAACGCCCGCAAGCCCTCCACCTCACCCTGGACGGGGTAGTCCTGATGAACGACGGGAAACTGCACAACATCGCGACTTACTCTTACAACTTCGGGCGGTTCGGCCACCCGATCAACGCCGGCCCCGGCGATGTCGACCTCTCGCCGTTCTCCCTGCGGACGGGTCTCGGGATCTTCTTCTTCGACAACCGCTCCTCCACCCTCAAGTTATTCACCTACCCGTACTCGGCGCTGGAGGACTTGGAGAGCATACCCGGCACCGACCTCGTCTACATGCACGAGCAAGAAGCGGACGACGGATACTATGGCGCCTACGCGTTGATGAAGGACAGGTCCTCCGGCGACCTTTCCATTCTCACCTTCTCCCCGGTTTTCTACCTCTACTACGGTATGGGGCCGGACATCATCGACGTGCCGGCCGGCAGCGAACTCTACGGCGCGAGCATCTTCGCCGTGAGCCACACCAACGAGGCGATCTACTACTCGCGCGGCGACAACAAGGTCGGCTACTTCACCGTCTACAACGCGCAGGACACGCCGGACATCATCACCCTCCCGGCGGACGAGCACGTCGCCTTTATCCGCCACGTCTACAACGACTACATGGCCTTCGAGTGCCTGGCGGTGCTGGCCAACGGGCCAACCGGCTGGAAGCTCTATTGTTACAACTTCGAGGGTTACACCCCGGACGTGCAACTCCCCGCCTTCCAGACCTTCTCCGGGGAGGGCGAGGCGCACTCCTTCCTCTACCGCGACGTCAGCACCGTGACGACGAACTAAAATAAGAGGAATCACGAATTGAATAACGAGGCATGGGGCTTTGGCTCCATGCCTTTTAATTTAAAGGCTAAAAACCAGTCGTGGTCAGAAGATGCAAAAAAGCCCCGAAGGGGTATCCAGCAATAGCGTGGGGCAACGCCCAGCCGTGGTCGGAAGATTGTCTCTCCCCGTAAGCGCATAGCGCTTATGCGTTTATAGCCGTGGCTGACAGGCCACGGTCAACGAAATGTCCTTCCTCATGCGCCGCATAGCGGTGCCGCAATCATATTACATACACCTCGCCATTAACGGCGCCACTACGTGGCGCATGAATATGGAATGTCTCGTTTTCCGTGGGCTTTCACCCACGGCTATAAACGCATAAGCGCTATGCGTTTTTTGCTGATCGTAAACGCTATATACTTCTTGTCGATCTTCCGAGCACGACTGGGCAACGCCCCACGGACCGGATCATACCATTCACCAAGCCCTGAAGGGGCGTAAGCAATAGCATGGTATTATATTGGCTCGCAGGCTTTCAGCCTGCTTGTTATTCATCGGGTGACCATTCGTGGGGCGATGCCCCACGCTATTGCTGAACACCCCTTCGGGGCTTTTTATGGTCATCCCCGTAATCTTCCGACCACGACTGGCCTCTCAGCCACGGCTATAAACGCATAAATGCTACGCACTTTCGGGGAAGCGATCTTCCGACCACTCGTGGCCTTCAGCCCTTAATCTGACAACATTGGGATCCCCAGCCCAATGCCGTCAACTTAAGGAATTAATGCCCGCTCTCAGAGAGAGCGTCTCTATATAGGCAGTAGCCTCAGGCTACTGTAACCGACAGCACGTGTAACCTTACCTGCAGCGCAGGCTTCCCTGTAACCCGGCGTAGGCAAAGTTTTATTTGCCCGCAACGCGGGCGAGAGGGAGGATACACTGTGTTGTACAGTAGCCTGAGGCTACTGCCTATATAGAGACACTCTCTCTGAGAGCTGGCATTAATTCCTTCCCCCGTAATTCGTAATTCGTAATTTGGGCAGGGGTAATCCATTCCCTCGTATTTCGCAACGCCAGCTCGCTTATTTTGCTTTTAGACGCTGGCATTATACTGTGCATTTCGTTCTTTGCATGCAAAAATAATTTTTTTTCGGAAAAAGGAA
>JAISAV010000231.1 GCA_031266545.1 Odoribacteraceae bacterium
AATTCAGGCAAGAGCAGGCGCAGGTTGGGAACGCCGCCGGAGACGTGCGCCTGACGCGTGCCCAGCTCGGCCATCTTGTTGATCTCGTCGAGGCGCCGACCGGCAAGGAAGTTCAGGTTGTCGAGGTCGTCGTCGTCGGGCGGGACGGTCGCGGGGTAGCGCGTTTGGTCGACGGAGATGACCGTCTCGAAGAGGTAGCGGCGCCCCTCTTGGATGTACTGGCCCATCGAGTGCAGGTCGGTGGAGAAGTCCGCGGCGGCGGGGAAGATACCCCGTCCCTCTTTCCCCTCGCTCTCGCCGAAGAGTTGTTTCCACCACTCGCAGACGTAATGCAACTTGGGGTTGTAGTTGACGGTGATCTCCGTCGTGAAGGACTTCCGGTAAAGGATGTTGCGCACGGCGGCGTAGTCCAACGCGGCGTGATCCTCGCCGGCGAGGGAACGTGCCTGCATCCCGGCGGCACCGGCGACTAAAGAGCGGATGTCAAACCCGGCCAGTGCCACCGGCAACAGGCCGACGGGGGTGAGCACGGAGTAGCGCCCGCCCACGTCGCCCGGGATCGCGAGGGTGGCGTATCCCTCCCGGGTCGCGAGTTCGCACAGGGCGCCCCGCCGCTCGTCGGTGACGGCGATGATTCGTCGGCGCGCCTCTTCTTGCCCGACTTGCCGTTCCAGCAGGGCGCGCAGGAGGCGGAAGGCGATGGCCGGTTCGGTGGTGGTGCCCGACTTGGAGATCACGCATATCCCGAAGGAACGGCGCTCGAGGTAGCGTTCCAGCTCGACGTAATAGTCCTCGCTCAGGTGATGGCCCGCAAAGATGACCCGCGGCGGGGTCTGCAGCGCGTCGAAAGCGCCGGAGAGGGCCTCGATCACGGCTTTAGCCCCGAGGTACGATCCCCCGATGCCCACGACGACGACGACGTCCACCCGTTGCCGGAGCGCCCCGGCGAGATCGACGAGGCGCGTCAGTTCCTCGTCCGGGATCGCGGAGGGGAGGCGCAACCAACCCAAAAATTCATTGCCGCGCGCCGTGCCGTCGATTAACGCGGCGAGCGCCGCGGCGCCTTTCCCTCGTTGCAGCGCGATTTCCCCCTCGCTCGCGAAGGAGAGGGCGCTCGAATAGTCGAATGTTATCTGTTCCATGTGTTACTTGTTTTTTCGTATTTTCAATTCATCCCGGTAACGGGAGGCTTGCTCGTAATCTTCCCCTGCCACGGCCTCTTTCATCAGGCGGGTCAACTCCTCGTCAGGGAGGGAGCGCAAGCGGGCGGTCTCCTCTCGCGGTGTTTTTTCCCCTTCCAGCGTCCACCGGGGCACGATCTCGCCGTTGCTTATCACCAGCGCCGTCTTCTCCAAGACCTCCCCGGCCATGTATACCGGCACGGAGAAGCGCAACGCCAGCGCCACGGCGTCCGACACGCGGGCGTCCACGCGGGTCTCCCCGCCCGGAAGGTCGACCCGCAGTTCCGCGAAGTAAACCCCCGCCTCCCAGCGGTGGATGTAGACCTCGAGCAGGGTAGCGCCCGCCTTGTCCATCAGGCTTTTCATCAGGTCATGGGTCATGGGGCGCCGCATTTGCAAGTGTTCCATCTGCATGGCGATGGCCCGCGCCTCGGGAGCGCCGATGATGACGGGCACGCTGTAGTGGTTTGCCTCGTCGGCAAGCAGCAAGGCGTGTGCCCCCGTCGGGGAGACGCCGGGCAGCAAGCCGACCACTTTTAGCTTGATCTTGTTCATGATGGCCTTTTAAAAAGCGTGGTAGGCGCGGGCCAGCCCGCCGAGGCCGGTCTCGCGGTATTTCGCCTGCATGTCGCGGCCGGTCTGCATCATCGTCTCCACGACGTCGTCGAAGGAGACCTTGTGGCGACCGTCGGAGAAGAGGGCGTATATGGCACATTCCCGCGCCTTCTGCGAGATGAAGGCGTTGCGCTCGATGCAGGGGATCTGGACATAACCGCCGACCGGGTCGCACGTCAGCCCGAGGTTGTGCTCGAAGCCCATCTCGGCGGCGTACTCCACCTGCATGGGGGAGCCGCCAAGGATTTGCGCCGCCGCCCCGGCGGCCATCGCGCAGGCCGTCCCCAGCTCGCCCTGACAGCCGACCTCGGCCCCGGAGATGGAACCGTGCGTCTTCACGATGTTGCCGATCAGGCCGGCGGTGGCCAGTCCTTTTAGCACGCGGTGATCGCTGATGTCCTGATCTTGACGCAAGAAGTAGAGCACGGAAGGAACCACGCCGGCCGCGCCGCACGTGGGCGCCGTCACGACCAGCCCGCCCCCGGCGTTCTCCTCGGCCACGGCGAGGGCGGCCGCGAAGACCAGCCCCATGTGCCGCAAGGTGCCCGCCGACTGCCGGGCGCGCGCGTGGTAGGCCGCCGCCTTGCGGGCCAGCCGCAGGGTGCCCGGCAGCACGCCCTCGTTTTCCAGCCCGTTGCGGATCGCATCCTGCATCACCCGCCACACGCGCTCGAGGTGGTCGTAAATCCCCGGCCCCTCGTGTGCCTCCACGTATTCCGAGAGGGAGCGGCCTTCCCGCTGGCACCACTCGAGGACGTCCGCCATCTTGACGTCCGGGTAGACCTCCTCGCCGTCGAAGGTGCCCTTGTCGTCCCACAGGGCACCGCCGCCGACGCTGTACACCTCCCACGAGTCCGTGACCCGCTCGCCGTCCAGTGCCTCGAAGCGCATCCCGTTCGGGTGGCGCGGGAGACTTTCCCCCGGTTGCCAGACGATCTCCGCCTCGACCGCGTCGCCCGCCACCTTGCGGATGGCCTCGTCCGTCCCGTGTCCCCTGCCGGTGAGCGCGAGGCTACCGTAGAGCGTCACCCTGAAACGCGTCATGCCCGGGTGCCCGTCCATGAAGAAGCGCACGGCCCGCCCCGGCCCCATCGTGTGGCTGGAAGAGGGGCCGTAACCTATCCTGAATATTTCCTTAATCGATTGCATGTCGTTTTAATTCATGTTAATATATCGTGTTAATGAAAAAGGGCGGCCCTGTAAGCCGGATTCTGTACCTCGCGGTTTCTATCATTTATCTACCCCGCGGGTCACCCCGCGGGTTTAGCGACCTACCCCTTAACTCGACCGGGCCGGTCTCGGCGTTAATGTACACGGTCTTGCAACTCGCGGGACGTGCGGCCGCGCCGGTTGCCCGGCACGCCGGTAGGCTCTTACCCCACCTTTTCACCCTTACCCCGCGAACGGGGCGGTTGTTTTCTGTCACGCTCCCTCGCCCTTTCGAACGACTTCCCGTTAGGAAGCACGATGCCCTGCGTTGTCCGGACTTTCCTCTCTCCCTCGCGGGACAGCGATAGAACGGGCCGCCTTTTTCAATAACAACATGTCAATTCATCATTGGGTCGCGCGGGAAGGTCGACCAGACCCGGTATTTCCCGCCCAGCGCGTTCATGGAATCTTCCCATAACCGCTCGTTGGGTAGCGAGAAAAACTGTTCGGGCGTGATCTCCCCGGTTAACCACGTGTTTTCTTTCAATTCCCCGCGCAACTGGGACGCGTCCCAACCGCTGTAGCCCGCGAAAAAACGCACCTCGTCCGACCGGACCTTCCCGTCGCGCAGCAGGCTCGCCAGCGTCTTGAAATCCCCGCCCCGGTAAATCCCCCCGGTCAAAACGACCGAGTCCTTGATCCCCGGGCAACGGTGAAAGTAATAGAGGCGCGACGGCTCCACGGGGCCACCCGCGTATAACGGGAGGTTTATCCCCGCCAGGTCGCGGATCACCTCCCCGATGGCGTCGTGCAGCGGCTTGTTTAACACGAAACCGACACTCCCGCGCTCGCCATGCTCCACCATGTACACGACCGCGCGGCTGAAGTGGCGCCCTTGCAAGAAAGGCTCCGCTATCAAGACCTGCCCCGCCTCCACGTTCCGCTCGTCGTGACACGTTTGAAATAACTCCTGAAATTGTTCCTCTACTCGCATGACTTTTATATCTCGCCTGTAAACGCTACTTTTGCACGTGAAAAAAACTCTCGCGAAGATAATACAATGTATAAAATAATACTCATCCTCGGACTATCTTTATTTCTCCCGGAAGCAGCAGACGCGCAGTACGATATCGATAGCATGCGGCACGTCTCGCTCCCGGAAGTGGTCGTCCGGGGCAAGGTGCGCGGCAAAAAGTATTACGCGCGGCTCCACGAACGAGACGCCCGCACGCGGTACAACGTGCGGAAAGCCTACCCGTATGCCAAGGAAGCCGCCCGGAGGATCGAGCAGATCGAGGCCCGCCTCGCCACGGTCGACCCGGCGAGGGAACGAAAGGACATCGTCAAAACGGAGTACGAGCAGTTGATGAAGACGTTCAAGGAGCCGCTCATGAAGCTGACGGTCACGCAGGGGAGAATCCTCGTCCGGCTGATCTACCGGGAGACCCGGAAAAGTTCCTTCCA
>JAISAV010000237.1 GCA_031266545.1 Odoribacteraceae bacterium
ACCAAATCTCCGGGGCGCCGACGCGCGCGGGATGCCCCAAGCGCGTGCTCGAGGTATTCCGCCTGGGCAACGGCCGCCTATGGGAAATACTTGGCACCGTTTCCCCCGGTGGCCGCGAGCTATTTGTCGTTTGGAAGCCAAGCGGCAAAGCGTACGTTTGCGACGAGAGAGAAGAGCGTTTTGACCTTATCTTCACATGAACGAGCGAGTATGATAGAACATTTCTACATTGACGAGATCGTCAAATGCGTCGAGTGTCGTGGCCGCGGGTACGTCGAGCGCCCCGCGCCGCGCGACCACAACGAGCGAGCGAAACACCCGTGCCCGCGATGCACCGGTACCGGCATGTTACACCTGTCCGGGAGGTTAAACGTCAAGGCACACGTGCCCTACTACTATGATACCAAAAGAGAAGATTAACGCCATCCGCGCGGGCGTGAAGCTGGTAGACATGATCCCCGGCCTCAAGCCGGCCGGCCGGAACCTCGTGGTGAAATGCCCCAACTGCGGGAAAGAGGGGAGGGGGAAGGGCCTCTCCGTCTCCCCGTCGAAAAACATCGCCAAGTGTTTCTCGTGCGATTTCGCGGTAGCCGACGCCATCGACTACCTCGTGAAAGTGGAAAACTTGCCCTTCATCGATGCCGTCAAGCGCCTCGCCGACCAGTTCGGCTACGACATATCGAGCGACGAACCACCCCCTCCCGCGCGTACCCCCACCCGCCCGCGGGAGACCTTCTGCGACCGCCAACTCGCCTCCTCCGGCCTAACGAGCGACGACGTGGAAGCGCGCGTGCAGGTCGACGGCAAAGAGATCCGTCAACCGGCGTTCCTCCCCGGCACCCGCAACCAGTACGGCAAAATCACCATCGGCGAGGGCGACGACATGCTCATCTACTACTACGACCTCGAGGGAAAACCGGTACAATACCGGGACAAGCTAAGAGGCAGCAAGGACATCGACCTCGTGCGCGTGCGCTGGTCGAACCCCGACATCCACAAGGACAAGGAGGGCCGCCCCATCAAGTACCAGTCCCCTGCCGGCAGCGGCTCGCACCTCTACATCCCCGAGCGACTACGCGCCCTCTACCGGAACCGCGTCCCCATCCAGCGCCTCTTTATCCAGGAAGGCGAGAAAAAATCCGAAAAATGCTGCAAGCACGACATGCCCAGCGTCGGCATCATGGGCATCCACAACATCGGTAACGGCGTGCAGTTCCCGGTCGAGTTGCAACTCATCATCCAGGAATGCGACGTGAAAGACGTCGTTTTCATGCTCGACAGCGACTGGGATAGCCTCTCCTCCAACCTCGTCGTGGGCGCCGCCGTCGACTCCCGCCCCCGCTCGTTCTTCCGCGCCGTTCAAAGTTACAAGGAATACATGCGCACCCTTGTAAACTTGGGCATCTCCGTGGAGATTTACTTCGGCCACGTGAAAGACAACGAGCACGGCGACAAGGGCATCGACGACCTCCTCGCGAACACCCTCAAGGGACGCGAGCATGAACTCGCGCAAGACATCGACCGCGCCGTTCATGACAAGAAAGGAGACGGCGTGCACGTGCGCGTGCACAAGATCACGCAGTTGCCCGACAACAAGATCGCCGACTTTTGGCTCTTGAACGACGCCGACAAATTCGCCGAGCGTCACCTCCACCGCCTCTCGCCCCTCAAGGAGTTCCGCATCGGCAAGCTCTCCCGGCGATTCGACGAGGACGGCAAACTCGAATTAGTCCAGTCGCTCTCTGAAGACGAGGCCTTCTGGGACGTCTCGATCACGCGATCGCGCGACGGGGAGGACAAAACAACCCTCTCCTTCAACTACTACAAGGCCCTGCAATTCCTCCAGCACCGGGGCTATTTCCAAGTAAAAATGAAGTCAGGCGAAGAAGAATTCGTCCACGTGGAAGGCAGGGTTATCGCGAAAGTCCGCCCCGTCGACGTGCGCAACTACGTGACCTCGTTCGTCAAGGAAATCAAGAAAATCGACGTCCTCAACATGCTCTACCGGGGAGGCCCTCAGTACCTCGGGCAGGAAAAACTCTCCAACCTCGACACCATCTACCCGAAGATGGAAAAATCGACCAAATTATTCCAGCGCCTCTACTTTCGAGACAAGTTCTGGGACGTCTCCCCGGACGGGATCACCGAACAGTCCTACGCGCAACTCGGCCAGCACGTGTGGGGCGAAAAAATCATCGATTTCTCCCCCAAATTGCTGCCGGAATTCGTGAAGATAGACGTCATCGGCGAGGGTCAAGCCCGAAAATTCGGGGTAGATATCGCCTCCGGCAAAGAATTCGCGATCGAGTGCTCCGACGAGGCAGACCGGTGCGACTTCTTCCGCTTCCTCTTTAACGCCTCCAACTTCGCGTGGCGCAAGTCGCCCGACGAGCTAACGGGCCAAGAGACGGCAGAAATATTCCGTCACGTGCTCAACAAGCTGACCGCCATCGGCTACCTGCTCCACGACTACAAGAACGAGTCTGAACTGAAAGCCGTCGTGGCAATGGACGGGAAGATCAGCGAGGTCGGGGCCAGCAACGGCCGCACGGGCAAGAGCCTCATGATGAAGGCCATCGAATACGTGATCCCCCAGCTATACATCCCCGGCAAGAGCAAGAAACTCACCGACGACCAGTTCATCTGGGACGGCGTGACCGAGAAAATCAGGAACATCTTCATCGACGACGTCCGCGCGAACGTCGATTTCGAGTTCTTCTTCCCCCTGATCACCGGCAAGCTAAAGGTAAACCCAAAGGGAGCCACCCCCTACACGTTAAATCAAGACGAGACCCCCAAACTCGTCATCACCACGAACCACGCCATCAACGGGGACGGCAGCAGCTTCGCCGACCGCATCGCCTACGTCGCCTTCTCCGACTTCTACAACGACAAGCACAGCCCCATCGACGACTTCGGCAAAAACTTCTTCGTCGAATGGGAAGAAGGCGACTGGAACCGCTTCTACAACCTGATGGCAAACTGCCTGATCCTCTACTTCCGATCGCTAAAAAACGAGTGGGGCAGGCCCAACCGGGGCATCATCGAGCCTCCGATGGACACGATCGAGAAACGCCGGTTGCGCCAGATGATGGGCGAGGTCTTCCTGACGTGGGCAGACGCCTACTTCACCGGCGAACGTCTGAACGCCCGCCACTCGCGCACCGAGATGTACGCGAACTTCGTCGAGTTCGACCCCAACGTCCGTAAATACTACAACGCCCCGAAATTCGGCAAATGCATCCGCTGTTACTGCGAGTATTCGGGCTACCACCTGAACCCGCGCAAGGAAAACGAGACCGGCGTGATGTTCCGCGACTTCACCCGCGAGCACCCCTCCACCACGTTTTTCGGCTCGCTGGACAAGAGCGGCGGCGTGGAATACCTCACCATCGCCGACGAGAAGTTCGACGCACCGTGAGGCGCGTCTCAAACACCCGTCGGCAACGCCGACACCTTTCAAACCTCTTTCGGAATGGCCGTCAGGCTAAGGGCTGAAGGCCCGCCATAACCCAGCCCAACGCATCGCGTTGGGTAATGGATATATCATAC
>JAISAV010000264.1 GCA_031266545.1 Odoribacteraceae bacterium
ACAATGCGATGAAGCAGGATTAATCGTTTTTAGCCCCACCGAGAATTTTATCGTGAGAATACGTCATAATGCGCTATTTCCCGTAAAGTCTCAAGAGGTAACATCGCCACAACAACAGATCGTATCGGCGACTAATGCCACGATATCTGTTACTACTATATTTTCCATTACTCAACAAAATCAATTTGCAAGTATTAATTTAAGCTCATTTTTTAAATAAATTAAAACTATGGAAGACAAACATGTAACGCCTATTCCGCCTCACATTTTGGCGGAGGCACAGACAAGAGTCGACGGGGTAAACACGTTGCTTGCTCCTTACTTGTTACCGTTGACGCCCGATGAACGGCACAATTTACCCAAGATGGGCAATAAGACGCTGAGTTTCGTGGAGAAGGCGCAAGATTACGCGCACCACTACCAACATTTGTGTCCGTCGTATCTGAACCTTGCCGCCTTTGACACGGATATGGCCGACGCGACCGGGTTGCGCACGGTACTTATTGCCGCCAAGCAGTTGTCGGACAATCTCGACGACACGGTGATGATTGCAGGTAGCGAGGCTTACCAGGCGGCGCTCGTGTTCTATAACGCCGTCAAGGCCGCCGCCGCTCAGGATATCCCCGGCGCCAAAGAGGTGTACGCCGACCTGAAGGCCCGTTTCCCGAGGGTGAAACGTAAAAACGAGGAGTAGACGGTTGCTATTCTCGTTTCTCGTGACAAATCCCTCGCTTGGAGCGAGAATCACCTCGCTTGGAGCGAAAGTGTTCTCGTCCAGAGCGAGAAAATCCTCGCTTTTGTGACAAATTCCTCGTTTGGAGCAAGGATGTTGTCACTCCGAGCGAGAAGTTTCTCGCTCCAAGCGAGGACGTTCGCGCCTCGAGCAAGGAATTTGTCTCTTTTACCGACAAGCTCCTCGCTAAAAAAGACAAAATGTCAGCAATGCGGTCTATTCTTATGCATCTCCCGTCAGGGAAAACATATCAATAGAAAAAGGTGTATAGCCCCTCTCTGTCTTCCCCGTAGGGGAACCACATCAATGAAAAGAGATGAATACCCTGACGGGCATTAAGCGGTTTGTTAATCTTCCGTTCTATTGATATAAATGCCCTGACGGGCAATGCACAAAATCATGCCGCACGCGGTATAGGCAACTGTTGACTTTGCCTATACATGAAACCTCTTTACCCATACGATTCGTTATAGAGTCATTTTGTTTTACCCCCATATTTCAAGAGCGTGACCGACAAAATTCACGATAGCTGGCACGAATTGTTTCATAATTGACTTTTTTGTTTACCTTTGCCCTGCAAAAATTTCAGGAACGTGACACTGGATATGAACAAATAGAAACAACCATTTAAACAAGAACGTTTATGTCGGCAATACATGACAACATTATCAAATCGTACACCGTTGATCTGGAAAATGATACGATATCATTGAACACCGTCTACTATAACGGTGACGTCAGGGAAGAAACATCCATTGAGTTTTACCACGTGATGGGGCATTTATTTTCAAATGTACTAAAGAACAGCATCCTGCTTGACGTGTACAATCACGGCATGGATCATTTCATCAGAGACAACAAGGCCGCGCTGGCCAAAGGTGAAAATTACGGCTGGCCGGTTAACCATAAAGGCCATGACGATTTAATCAACATCTTAAAGCAGAACAATCAAAAATACTACGTGGTACGCACCTCCTACGGGATGGACGGCTGGGTACTGGCAGAAAAAATGAAAATCAACACCGAGGTAAAACGAGATTAGAAAGCCGAACGACGGGAACGAATCAACGGGACAAAACACGAACCGGGACAAAACAAAAATAGCCCGCGCGTTAAAGCCCGGGCCATTCGTCGCGGAGAGAGGGGGATTCGAACCCCCGGAACCCTTTTGAGGTTCACACGCTTTCCAGGCGTGCCAGATCAACCACTCCTGCATCTCTCCGAAAGGCGGGGCAAAGGTAGAAAAATTTTTCAGTAATCTGGAAACCCGGGAAAAACTTTTCCAAAATCGTTTGCATACACTCCAAGATATTTTGGTACTTTTGCCGCAACTTTTAGGAGAAAGACATGGAAGAATTTCAACACATCGGATACCGCAAGGAGGTCATCGAGTTTACCGCCGTGGCCAAGGAGTTCTGCGACCTCGTGGAGAGGGTCGGCGGGGAAGAAAAACAGGCGTTCCTGTCGAAATTGCAGAAATTTCTTCCCTTGATATACCTGAAAGGCAGCCTGCTGCCGGAATGCGAGAGCGACGAGATGGGAATGCTCGAGGAGGTGGTGACGGAAGAGGATTACAACCTCCTGCTCAACGCCCTCCGGCAACTGATGGCGGCAGACGACGAGTACCTCGAGGTATTCGACGACAACATGCGATACAGCGAGACGCCCGTCGTGGCCTCGATCGCGGAAAATATTTGCGACATATACCAGGATTTAAAAAACTTTATCTCCTCCTACCAGCACGGGATGGTCGACGTGATGCAAGAAGCCTTGTGGCAGCTAAACGCGAACTTTGAACTCTACTGGGGAAGGGCCTGCACGAGCGTGTTACGCGCCGTGCACGCGGCCATATTCCGGATCACCGACGAGGAGGCGTGAACGAGATGAACATGCAAGCATACAAGAAAAACATAACGACAGAGGAGATCGAGGCGTACCCCGCGTACCTTTACCCGGGAGAAATCGTGGTCGTCGAGAACGCGAACCAGGTGGAGCGCGCCGCGTGCGACCTCGCCGCCCAGGACGTGATCGGCTTCGACACGGAGACGCGCCCCTCCTTCACGAAAGGCGTCGTCCACCCCGTGGGACTGATGCAGTTATCCACGAACGACCGGGTATACCTGTTCCGCCTGAACAAGTACGGCCTTCCCGCCCCGCTACGGGAACTGCTCTCCCGGGAGGAAACCGTGAAAGTGGGCGTCGGCATCCGGGACGACATCCGCGCGCTGCGGCGGCTCTCCGACTTCTCCCCGGCGTCGTTCGTCGACCTGCAACGCCTCGTCCGGGCCTTCGGCATCGAGGAGATGTCCTTCTCGAAACTCATGTCCATCATCTTCCGGGTGCGCATCTCGAAACGCCAGCGCACCTCCAACTGGGAGGCCGCCGCGTTGACGCCGGCGCAGGTGCGATACGCCGCCACCGACGCCTGGGGATCCCTGAAAATGTACCAGGCGTTACGCTCCGACGAGGCCCCCGGCGCCTCCCTCCCGTGACGCCGGGCGAGAACCGGCCGCGGAAACAGGCATGATATTCCACGCGTTAGCGGCAGAACGCGTCTTTCCCCGCGAAAATTCAAGCAAAATGTTTGGCAGGAAACAAGATTTTCGTACCTTTGCGCCGGGTAAGTCCTATGCGACCAGCTCCTGTCGAATTCCACCAGGGTCGGAAGGCAGCAAGGGTAGATGGTTGTAGCGGTGCGACATAGTCAGCTTACCCACTTTTATTGCCTCTTTAGCTCAGTTGGCCAGAGCACGTGATTTGTAATCTCGGGGTCGTTGGTTCGAATCCGACAAGAGGCTCCGCGGCAGGGCGAGGAGGCGATAGAAAGGAAAAGCGACCGCGCACACGCTGTTGTAGCTCAGGGGTAGAGCACTTCCTTGGTAAGGAAGAGGTCTTGGGTTCAAATCCCAATAACAGCTCGCGAGAGACAGTCATCGAGAAGGTGGCTGTCTCTTTTTTCATGCCCTCGCCCGCGCGGAAACGCGTTTTTTCCAAAAAAAAACCATTTACTCGCCATTCTTGACCGGGGGAAGTGGAAAATTACCTAATTTTGCGCGTACATGATTTAAGCACAGGATAAAATGTTACGCACGATGACAATTCTCGCGCTATGCTCGTGGAGCGCGTGCGGTTTCGCGCAGATCAATTACGAGCACGCGACCCGTTTGACGGACGACTGGCTCTTTCTTCGTCAAGAGCTGGGAAGCGTCTGGGAAGCGATACGCCCTGTTTCCGAGGGTAGTCCCGAGGCGGTGCCCCTGTGGGAGCGGGTGACCCTCCCCCACTGTTTCAACGCCACGGACGCCGTGGACCCGGACGTGAACTACTACCAGGGGCCGGGATGGTACAAGACCCTGTTAACCATCGACAACCCCCACTCCAACGGGCGGACGCTCCTGCACTTCGAGGGCGCGGGGCAAAAAACCGCCGTTTACATCCACGGCGAGCGCGTGGCCGCCCACGTCGGGGGATACGACGAGTGGCAAGTCGACATCACCGAGGCCATCAAGCGCTTCCAGATCTCCGGCAACGCCAGGCGCTTCGACGGGAAGGTACCGCTGGTCATCCGCTGCGACAACAGCCGCGACGCGGAGATGATCCCCTCCGACCTCTCGGACTTCAACCTCTACGGCGGCCTCTACCGCCACGTGAACCTCGTGCACGTCCCCGCCATCGCCCTCGAGCGCGTCTCCACGCGGGCGACGGTCGACGCCGCCGGGAGCAAGGGCGAGCTAACGATCCGCGTCGACCTGAAATCCCACGTCTCCACGAACGACGTGCGGGTGAGCGCCCGCGTCCTGAACCCCGCGGGAAAACTCGTGAAAGAGCTGAGGCTCGCGCAGGGAGACACCCTCCCCCTGCTCCTCACGCTGGAGATCAACAGGCCGGCGCTCTGGTCGCCCGACGCCCCGAACCTCTACACCTGCGAGCTGACGCTGCACTCCCTCGCCGGGACGATGACCTGCCGCGAGCACTTCGGCTTCCGCCACGCGGCCTTCGTCGAAAAAGGCCCCTTCCTCCTGAACGGCAAGCGCCTCCTCCTGCGCGGCACCCACCGCCACGAGGATCACGCCGGCGTCGGGGCCGCCATGACGGACGAGATGATCACGCGCGAGATGGAACTGATCAAATCGATGGGCGTCAACTTCATCCGCCTCGCCCACTACCAGCAATCGCGCCTCGTGCTCGAGCAATGCGACCGGCTGGGCATCCTCGTCTGGGAAGAGATCCCCTGGTGTCGCGGCGGCATCGGCGGCCCCGCCTACCAGGAGCAAGCCCGGCGCGCCCTGACGAACATGATCACGCAGCACCGCAACCACCCCTCCGTCATCCTCTGGGGATTAGGCAACGAGACCGACTGGCCGAACGACTTCCCCGCCTTCGAGCGGGAGACCATCCGCGCCTTCACGCGGGAACTGCACGAGCTGGCGCACCGCCTCGACGACACGCGGCTCACGGCGCTCCGCCGCTGCGAATTTTGCAAGCACATCCCGGACGTCTACTCCCCCTCCATCTGGGCCGGGTGGTACAGGGGACTCTACACGGATTACAAGGAGGCCGCCTACAACGAGATGCAAGGCGTCTCCCGCTTCCTGCACGCCGAGTGGGGCGCGGACAGCCACGCGGGCCGTCACGCCGAGAACGCGTACGACGGCCTTCCCCCCCTCGACGGCGGCGACGGGCACGCCGACGAACGCGCCGGGGACGCCTCCCTCTACGGCGGCGTCGCCCGCGCCTCCAAGGACGGGGATTGGAGCGAGACCTACGCCTGCGACCTGATCGATTGGCACCTGAAAGAGCAAGAGGACATGGAATGGCTGACGGGATCCGCCTACTGGCCCTTCAAGGACTTCTCCACGCCCGTGCGCCCCGACAACCCCGTCCCCTACGTCAACCAGAAGGGCGTCGTCGAGCGCGACCTGACCCCCAAGGAGTCGTTCTACGTCTTCCAGTCCTACTGGACGGAACGCCCCATGATCCGCGTCTACGGCCACTCGTGGCCGGTACGCTGGGGCGCGGAAGGCGAGAAAAAAATCCTCAAGGTATACTCCAACTGCGAGGAAGTCGAGCTATTCCTCAACGGCGCCAGCCTCGGCGTCAAGCGGCGCGACCCGCGAGACTTCCCCGCGGCGGGCCTGCGCTGGGAGACCCCCCTGCTGCCCGGCAAGAACGTGGCGCGGGCCGTCGGCTGGAAAAAAGAGCGGCGCGAGCGCGTCGAGGTAAGCGACGAGATCTCCTTCAACTACGAGACCCGCGTCCCCGGCAAGGAGACCGGCGTGGTCGTCCGGATGACCGACGTCGACGCGGGACACGCATGGATCGAGGTCGAACTCGTCGACCGGCAGGGGATCGTCTGCGTCACCTCCCGCGAGTACATCCGCTTCGACATGCTCGGGGATGGCAAACTGCTCGTCAACAAGGGAACACCCACCGGGTCGAAACGCGTGCAAGCCTTCAACGGCCGCGGGAAGGTGCTCTTCGAGAAAGGCAACGGGAAATCCTACATCCTCATCCGCGTGAACGGGATCAAAAACGTCTTCGTGGAAATCAACCGGTAAATAGCGGACGGTAGTTAGTGGTTAGTGATAAGGGCTAAAGGCCCGTTATATCCTGGCCCAATGCGACGCATTGGGTAACAGGCACATCATACTGCATCGCATCTTGGTGTAGAATATTTATTTTCAATATATTGTCTCTTACAGGGCTGTTTATACCGCTCTATAATCTTCCGACCACTCAGTGCCCTTCGTCCCTTCATTCGCAAATGAAAAAAACACGAAAACCGAAATAAAACCGTATCTTCGTGGTCATAAGAATAAAAAAAATGGCTTTGCTAACCAAATATATTTTTATATCTTTGCAAAAAAAAACGATATGAATTGTCCAAAATGCCTGTGTGGCGAAAAAGTAAAATCCGGCTTCATCAAAGGATTGCAACGTTATAAATGCAAGGCATGTGGCTGTAACTATACCGTGGAAATGAAGTCAACGGCTAAGCCGAAATCCATGAAAAAGCAGGCATTGCATCTATACCTTGAAGGTTTGGGCTTCCGTTCCATAGGTAGAATTTTAGGTGTAAGCAACGTGTCCGTTTTAAACTGGATTCGCGGGTTTGGAAAGGAAGTCCAAGAATTAAACTCGGAAAGCCAAGAAATAGAGATGGTTGAAGTAGATGAGATGCATTCTTACATTGGATCAAAAAAAACTACTGCTGGATATGGATTGCTGTTGATAGACATGGGAAAAGATTCATCAAT
>JAISAV010000263.1 GCA_031266545.1 Odoribacteraceae bacterium
ATGCTATACACCAAGCCCTGAAGGGGCGTAAGCAATAGCATGGTATTGTATTGGCTCGCAGGCTTTCAGCCTGCTTGTTATTCATCGGGTGACCATTCGTGGGGCGTTGCCCCACGCTATTGCTGTACACCCCTTCGGGGCTTTTGATGTTATCCCCGTGATCTTTCGACCACTCGTGGGCTTACCCAGTCGTGGCCAGAAGATTGTTTCCTTGTAAACGCGTAGTGCTTATGCGTTTATAGCCGTGGCTAACAGGCCACGGAAAACGAAACATTCCATATTCACGCGCCACGTAGTGGCGCCGTTAGTGGCGAGGTGTATGTAACATGATTGCGGCACCGCTACGCGGCGCATGTAGGTGGGATATCTTGTTTTCCGTGGCCTGTCAGCCACGGCTATAAATGCGTAAGCGCTACGCGCTTTTCGGGAAGCATTTCATCTTTTGTATGGCGTGCGATAACGCGAATTCAGGACTTCTTCTATCTTCTCGTCGCTCAAAGAGATCTCGTTTGCCTGACGGTCAATTCTCTTGCGATAGTAATCAAGCAACATGGCTTGAATATCCGCCTTTTCTTCTTCGCTGTCCACTCGCGCGAACGCCTGCGGCAGGAGTATTTGAGTTTCATTTAACGGGGTCTTTTCAATGGCTGTTTCCATGATATTCATGTTTTTTTGAAATTACTACCGCAAAGGTACGAAATAATTGACAAATCATGACCAGTGGTTAGTGATAAGGGCTAAAGGATTCTACCCGGCGTATTCAACAACGTGTCGCTACCCTGTCGCGAGAAGGTTTCCACTGATAGTTGCTACCCTCATGCAAGCCGCAAGAAGGTTTCCACTGATAGTTGCTACCCTCACGCGGCCCGCGTGGAGGTTTCCACTAACAGTTGCTACCCTCACGCGAGCCGCGTGGAGGTTTCCACTGACAGTTGCTATCCTCACGCGAGCCGCGAGAAGGTTTCCACTGACAGTTGCTACCCTCTCGCGAGTCGCGTGGAGGTTTCCACTATCACAATTCACCCGGTCTCTCGACGCCCAGCGTCGAGAAGAGGCGTTGGATTTCATCCTCGGACACGCCGAGTTCGAGGGCCGCGTGGTACTCCTCGACGTGATCGGGCGAGATGTTCAGGTACTTGCGGCGGAAGTAGTCGTGCTTGACGTACGCCAGGAAGTAATGGTAGATCCCGCGAGGCTCGATCATGATGGCCGCGTTCAAGTAGTCGAGGATTTTATCCACGTCGGGGCGGCGCGCGACGAACGCCTTTTGCCCGCGCAGCAGGCAGGCGGCGGCGAGGAAAAATATTTCCGGGTTGTCGAGGTTGTCTTCCATCGCGTCTTCGAGGGCCGCGATGGCCTTGTCGTACAGTTTCAAGCGCAGGTAGCACGCGGCGAGGGAGGCGTTCAGTTCCCGGTTTCCGGGGTTTTCCGCCAGCGCTTTACGGTAGGCGACGGTGTACTTGTTCGCCTCGGCGGTCGACAGGGATTGGACGCTTTCGAGCGTGGTGATCATGATGGGGCCGCCGCAATACTCGCATTTCTCTTGCCCGGTCGAGACGCGCGCCCCGCAGCCGGGGCAAGCTAAGTTGATGATTGTTCGTGTCATGTTATTTGTTTTTAAGTTCGTGATTTATCCCCGCGTCAGGCTCTTCAACAGGTCAATCTCGTCCACGGAGTTGTTCACGAAGCGGTGCATTTTCTTTTCCAGCGGCGCCAGGTTGTCGCCGGTCGCGAGTTCCGTTTCCTCGATGATTTCCTCGCACCGGTCGAGCATGGCGTCCAGCCGGGCGCGTGCCGTCTCGTCGTTTAGCACGTTGAGCGCGAGGAAGCTTATTTTCCACTTTAGCCTGTCGAGGGAGGTGGCGTTGCTGGATTCCGTGGCGTAACGGGTGCCTTTTTCCGCGCGGAGTTTTTCGTGGCGGGAGGCCAGTAGCGTGATTTTTCGCGTGTAATGGTCTAAGGCGCGCTGCCGGTCGCTCAAGGCGTCGACCGTGCTTTTATAATGGCTGTCGACTCGCGCCGTGAGCACGGAGATGATGATCCAGAGTAACGTGAGCACGATGAGCGCGGCGATGTAGATCTTCAGGGAGAAGACGCGCGACAATACCAGCGAGTATACTAGCATCCAGCCCGCGCCGGTGATGGCGTAATACAGCGCGTAGATCCCGAAAACGGCGAGGAACGGGGTGGAAAATTCTTTTATTTTACGGTATAGCCGGTTGATGTAGCCGAACAGGATGGCCTCGAGGAAGATCGCGTAGCCCAGGTTCAGGTAGAACAGGGCCGCGGGCGCGTCGGGGCGGAACATGACGAACAGCGTTGCCGTCACCAGGATGACCGCGGACGGCAGGATCAAGTTCGCGACGATATCAATTTTTTTGGTTGTCATGGCTTCACGGGATCAGGGGTTAACGACCGGCGGGGGAGGGGGAACGGCCTCGAACAGGGGTTGCAGGTCGGCGCGCTCTCCCGCGCTTTCCCATCGCGCCATGCCCGCTTGCCAGACGAGGGTCTGGCGGGTCACCTGTCCTTCCCGGGCCATTTGTTGCAGGGTGGACGCGTCGTGGGGGCCTTGTCGCGCGTTGTTGATCAACACGTGGTACGACGCGGGGGGCGGGGGAGGCGCTTGCGGGTTTAGCACGCCGGCCATGTTGCCCATTTGCTGGCCGAACATCCCGCCCAGGCCAAAACCCATGCCCATGCCCATGCCCGCGCCCATCATCTGGCCGGCGGATCCCTCGTTCTGGGCCGCTCCCTGCATGACGTCGAACTGGCGTTCCTGCTGGTACGAGTAGCCTTCCATCCGCCGCTTGGCCGCTTCCGATTGCGAGTCGAGGATCTTCTGCACGTTCGGGTCCTCCTTGTCGAAGTTGATGGAGGCCACGTCGAGGTTGGTCACCTGCAGGCCGTATCGCGCGAATTCCTCGGCGATCGCCTCGCGCACGAGGTTGGAGACCTCGTCGAGGTACGCGCCGATCTCGACCACCGTGACCTTTTGGCGCACGATGAACTTGCTGATGCAGGTGGAGAGCTTTCTCGCAACCAGCGATTTGAATTGCTCGATGATGTCCCCCGTGGTAAACAGGTGTAACGTGCCGACCATCTGCCCGAGGAAAGCGGAGGAGTCTGCCACCTGAACGCCAAACTCCCCGAACGCGCGGACGGGAACCGGCACGTTATAGAGCGGGTCCAGCAGGTCGACGGGCACGGGCGTGCCGAATTTCAGGTTACGGCGGACGGTCTTGCTCACGTACCACACCTCGGCCGTGAAGGGCGTTTTTCCGCCGAACGGCAGGTTGACGAGTTTTTGCAGGAGGGGGATGTTGTTTGCCGACAAGGTTTTCGTCCCGGGGCCGAAGAGGTCGCAAACGGCGCCGCCCTTGATGAATATCGCTTCCTGGCTCTGGTTGACGACCAGCTGGGCCGCGGTGGAGATGTTCTCGTACGGGAATTTCCAGACCAGCTCGTCGGCCTCCCCGTTGTACTTGATGACGTCGATAAAGCCCTTGCGCTCCTCGCCCTGGCCGTCGTGAGTCTCGCCGTCGGTACGCGTTTTGTGAAATAAGCTCATGATGAATTGTCGTTTTTATCGTTAGAATAAAGGTTTCAAGGGTAATCTACCCGGTATTCGCCGCCCCGGCACGCGCGGGTGAGGCGAACGTGGGTCTTGTACAGCCCGACGATGACGCCGTGCTTGTACAGCGCGAGGATGGCGTATTCCGAGCAGCTCGGCATCAACGTGCACTTGCGGCGCGTCTCCTCCGGCGCGTAACGCTGGTACAGCTCGATCACCATGACGAGCCACCTCTTCAGGCACGCGACGCACGCGATGACGCCGCCGCAGGAATAAAACTGCCACGCCGGCGGGCGAGCGGGAAACCGGTAAAGGAGCGCGAGTTCGTCGAACAGGCTGCTCGCGAAAAAACCTATCGCGATCCCCAGCCCCTCGGCCACCAGCAGCCATGTTACCGCCGTGCTCACCGTCGTGCCGGGACGGTGCAACACGCGATCGCGGCAATAGGCCCTGACCAGCTCCCGTTCGGCTTGGAGCGCCCCCTCCCGTGGCGGGGGAGGGCGCCGCGCCTCGCCTGGACATGCACACACGCGCGCTACCCGTTTTTCTTTTCGCGCAACTTGGCCTTCATGCCTTGAATGGCGCGTTCGGTGTACTCGTTCTGCTCCATCGCGCAGTAAAACTTGTCGCCCGGGACGACGAGGCTGAAACGGTTACTGTTCACGTTCTCGAGCATGATCTTCTTCTGCTTCACGTCCCAGTACGGCGTCTCGATCGTGTCGGAGACGGTGGCGAAGTTCGTGATATCCTTGTAGAAATACTCCTCGGTGGCCTCCTTCTTGCCGTCCTCGTCCATGTTGAAGGTGTACTGGTAGAGGTAAACCTGCGTGGAGCTGAAGAAGAGCCACGAGATCTGGTAAGCGGAACTGCGCCAGTAGCCGTCCTTGCCCCGTTTCGAGTACGTTTTCTTGGGGTCGAAGTAGTACCCCTCGAAGTGGACGGGGTCGATCTCCTTGAGTTGCGACTCGTCGAGGCCGATCTTGGCCATCGCCTTCTCCTTCGCGTTGAGGGATTTGATTTTCGCATCGACCATCGCATCGTAAGCCGCGTCGCTCACCTTTTTCTGCAAGCAACCGTCGTTGAAGAAGTAACGGAGCGCCTGCCGTTGCTCGGCGTTCCTGCCCTTGCCGCGCTCTTTTAACTCTTTCGGGTCAGCGCTGAACTTGAAATACACTACCGCTCCTACAACGAGCAATATAACAATAAAAGCTATCATAAAATAAAGTTGTTAATGACTCCCTACTCCTT
>JAISAV010000055.1 GCA_031266545.1 Odoribacteraceae bacterium
AACCCAAATATTTATTCCCAAACCAAAAACTATTACACATGAGGAACATTCTATTCATCGTCGCTGTATCCGGCAGCTTACTTGCAGCCTGTAACCAAACCGGTTTCACTGTAAACGGAACGAACGAAAGAGTCACGGAAGGCAAGGCCTACCTGATCACCCTCCTGAACGACTTCAGCAAGGGGGACACCATCGCTACCTCGCCCATCGTGGAGGGAGCGTTCACCTTCACCGGCAAGGTTGAAGGCGTGCAGCCCGCCATGATCACCTTCGAAGGCTCGCAGAGCGCCGTGCGCCCCATCTTCCTCGAGAACGCCGTCTTCGCGGTGAACATCGGGAAAAGCCCCTCCATCGAGGGAAGAACCGTCAAGGCGCCGGGCACGCCCTCGAGCGTGACGGGCGGTGGGCCTGTACAGCAAGTGTATAGCCCCTATTTTGACCTCCAGCAAGCGGGAGGCCTGAAGAGCAACGAGCTACAAATGGCGTACTTCTCCACCGAAGACCCCGCCGCGAGAGACTCCATCAGGCAACTCCTCGCGCAATTCCAGCAAGGTCTCGACGCCAAAGAGCAGGAATTGATCGCGGCCAACCCGGACTCCTACGCGACGGCCTTTCAGGTGTTTATCAAGAGCCAGCAAGACAACCTGGAACAACTGAAAGAGAAACTCGGCCAGCTCGGCGAGAACGCGCGGGCCAGCAACTTCGGCCAGCTCATCGCGAAACGCGTCCAGACGCTCGAATCCGTGGCCATCGGGCAAGTAGCCCCCGATTTCAAGCTGGCCACCCCGGAGGGAGACACCCTCTCGCTGCACGGCATCACGGCCAAGGTGAAGCTGATCGACTTCTGGGCCTCGTGGTGCGGCCCCTGCCGGGCTGAAAACCCGAACGTCGTCGCGGCCTACGCCGAGTACCACCCCAAGGGATTAGAAATCCTCGGCGTCTCCCTTGACTCCGACCGGGACAAGTGGATCGAGGCCATCGCGAAAGACAACCTGACGTGGAAACACGGCTCCGACCTGCAATTCTGGAGCGCCGCCCCGGCCAAACTGTACGGCGTCAACAGCATCCCGCACACCCTGCTGCTCGACGCGGAGAACCGGATCATCGCCAAAAACCTGAGAGGAGACGCCCTAAAGGCTAAACTCGCCGAATTGTTGGATTAAACCTCCCTCACGAGGGACGACAGGATACGCCAACGGGGAAAGGCACACCTTTCCCCGTCCCAAAGACGCTGGCCAAAAAGGGCCTGCATAGTTCATGTGTATGCGCCCCGGGTTTGACTCACCCGGGGCGCATTTTTTTTACTCGTCAACACATTTTATCCCGTTACGTTCATGGGGAGGCTTATACGCGGGCCACTTTAGAAGAATAGCAGCAAGTAGACGTGATCTTTTAAGACGTGGCGTAATTTCTTGTAGGCTATTTTTTTCAGGGTATGCAGGGTGCCCTCGGCGATGCCGATTTCCCGCGCGATCTCGTTGTTGCGCATTCCCTGCAAGGAACACTCGATGATCTTGCGCATCTGCGAGGGGAGGCTGCCGATGGCCTTGTGTAGCAGCAGGACGATCTCGTGTTCCATGATCTTCTCCTCGAAGTCGTCCGCGTACTCCTCCCCGATCCCCTGAAGGTAACGCCCGGCCGCCCGTTCCCGCCTGAGCGAGTTGAAACAGATATTCTTGGTGGTGGTATAGAGGAACCCGCGCGCCTCCGAGATACCGGTAAAACGCTCCCGTTCCTCCCAGTATCTCAGCAAGGTCTCCTGGGCCACATCCCGGCAGCGCTCCGCGTCGGGAAGATATTTCCTGGCGAAGGAGCAAAGCACCGGATAATAATCCTCGAAAAACTCGCGGAAAGCCTCCCGGTTACCCCGTCTTATTTCCGATATAATATCTTGCATTGGTCCATTTTTCACGCGTGACAATTACCATGACAACAAGGTACCCGTGTAAAACACGGGAAAGCTACAACTTGATCATCAAGACGGTGGCATAGGCCGACACCCCTTCTTCCCGTCCCTCGAAGCCCAGGTGTTCGGTAGTCGTCGCCTTGATCGTCAGGTCGTCAACCTCCATGCCGAGAATCTCGGCGAGGCAGCGCCTCATGTCGAGGACATACATTTTAATCTTGGGGCGTTGCAAGCAGATGACGCAGTCGATATTCCCGATGGTGTAACCTTTATGTTCCACCATGTTCACCACGCGTTGCAACAAGATCTTGCTATCGATCCCCTTGTAGGCAGGGTCGGTGTCCGGGAAATAGCTCCCGATATCGTTCAAACCGGCGGCTCCCAGCAACGCGTCGCAAATGGCGTGAATCAGCACGTCACCGTCAGAATAGGCCACACACCCCTTCTCGTGCTCGATTTTGATACCCCCCAGCCACAACGCACGCCCCTCTGCCAAGGGATGAACGTCAATACCTATACCCGTTTTTATTTTCATGAATTTTATGCATTAAATATTCCATCCCGTTTTTCGTGCGCAATAATACGAAAAAAAAAGAGATTTTTGAGATTTCAAGGGGAATATGGCCGAAAAACGCCTCTCCCCACGCTTTTTTAGCATTTATAAACCCTTCCCTTTCGCCCGGGCACGCGTTTTTTTATTCCCCGTTTTTTCCTACCTTCGTGGCACGAATCAAAAAAAACGCCCATGCTCCAAGAGATGATCGAGAAAGTATACGCGTCATTCGCGGGAGGTAGCCGCGTGATCACGGACTCCCGCGAGGTGCGAGAGGGGGATATATTTATCGCCCTCAAGGGGGAGCGCCACGACGGCAACCTCTTCGCGGGAATGGCCATCGAGCGCGGGGCGCGCCACGTGGTCACGGAAGTCGCCGGGGAAAACGGGGACCGGTGGGTGACGGTGCCCGACCCGTTGCTCTTCCTGCAACGGCTGGCGCGCCACCACCGTCGGCAGTTGGGCCTCCCTGTGCTGGGAATCACCGGGACAAACGGGAAGACGACCACCAAAGAACTCTGCCGCGCGGTACTCTCCCGGAAGTTCGAGACGGCGGCCACGCGGGGCAACCTGAACAACCACATCGGCGTGCCGCTCACACTGCTGGAAATGACCGCGACCACGCGCATCGGGATCGTGGAGATGGGGGCCAACCACCCCGGGGAGATCGCGGCGCTGTGCGCTATCGCCGAGCCGGACTACGGCCTCATCACCAACATCGGACAGGCGCACTTAGAGGGCTTCGGCAGCCGGGAAAACGTCATCCGCGCGAAAAACGAGCTGTACGACTTCATCCGCGCACACGGGGGAACGCTCTTCGTGAACGGGGCGGACGAACTGCTCGTGCGCCTGTCGCGAGGGTGCAACGCGGTAATTTACGGGGGCGAGGAAGGCCTCGCGCGGGGAAAGGCGAGGGAACTCTACCCTTACCTGACGTGCGACCTGTGCCTCCCCGGCGGGTGCTTTCACGCGCGCACGCGGCTGGTCGGGGGCTATAACCTCGACAACGTCCTGGCCGCCGTGGCGGTGGGGCTGCACCTGGGCGTCGACCCGCGCGACGCGCTGGAAGCCATCGAGGAGTACACACCCGCCAACGCGCGCTCGCAACTCCTGCAGGGCAAGCGCAACACGATCATCCTCGACGCCTACAACGCCAACCCCAGCAGCATGAACGCGGCGATCACCCACTTCGCGGGGATGCCCGGGGAGAACAAGCTGCTCGTGCTCGGCGAGATGCTGGAACTCGGCGACCACGCCGCCGCCGCGCACGACGAGCTACTGGCACGCGTGGACGCGCTGGGCTTGCACCGCGTCATTTTGGTAGGCCAATCTTTTGAAAGCATAGAAAACAAATATACCTTTGCCCGCCGGTTCCGGGACACGGGAGAACTCGCGGGCTTCCTGCGGCTCCACCCCGTGCACTCGTCCCTCGTCCTCGTGAAGGGATCGCGCGGCAACAAGCTGGAACAAATCATTGAATACCTCTAAAACGGAAATATGAGCGAAAGACTTGTCATCATACCGACCTACAACGAGAAGGAAAACATCGAGCAAATCGTCCGGCGCGTCTTCTCGTTGACCCCCGATTTTGACGTGCTGGTGATCGAGGACAACTCCCCCGACGGGACGGCCGGCATCGTGCGACGCCTGCAGGAGAAACTCCCGCGCCTCTTCATGATCGAGCGCGAGGGGAAATTGGGCCTCGGGACGGCCTACATCACGGGCTTCAAGTGGGCGCTGGAACATGGTTACCGGTACATCTTCGAGATGGACGCGGACTTTTCCCACAACCCGGACGACCTCACGCGCCTCCACGAGGCCTGCGCCGGGGGGCGGAGCGACGTGGTCGTCGGTTCCCGTTACGTGACGGGGGTCAACGTCGTGAACTGGCCCATGAGCCGGGTGCTCATGTCCTATTTTGCCTCGAAGTACGTGCGCCTCGTCACCGGGATGAAGGTGCACGACGCCACGGCGGGCTTCGTGTGCTACACGCGCGAGGTGCTGGAACGGATCGACCTCGACAAGATCCGTTTCAAGGGATACGCCTTCCAGATCGAGATGAAATTCACCGCCTGGCGCCTCGGCTTTCGCCTGAAGGAGATACCGATCATCTTCACCGATCGCACGATGGGCACCTCCAAGATGAGCGGCGGCATCTTCAACGAGGCCCTCTGGGGCGTCATCACGATGAAACTGCGGCGAACGCGGGCCGCGCGAAAATCATGAGCATCCTCGTGCAAGGGGGGACGATCGTCAACGAGGGGTGCGTCTTCCGGGGTGACATCCTGATAGACGGGGCGCTGATCGCGGCCGTGGCGGAAGGAGAGATCGACGCCGTCCCGCGGGGGACGGAAATCGTGAACGCCACGGGCATGTACGTGATACCGGGCGTCATCGACGATCAGGTACACTTCCGCGAGCCGGGCTTAACGTGGAAGGAAGACATCGCAAGCGGCAGCCGCGCCGCCGCCGCGGGAGGCATCACCTCGTTCATGGAGATGCCCAACGTCGTGCCCCCCACCACCACCCGCGCCCTGCTGCGCGAAAAGCAGGAGATCGCCCGGCAAACCTCCCTCGTGAACTACTCGTTCTACCTCGGCGCGTCGACCGACAACGTGGAAGAGATCCGGCAGGTCGACCCCCGGACGACGTGCGGGGTAAAGGTCTTCATGGGATCCTCGACGGGCGACCTGCTGGTGGACAACGTCGAGTTGCTGGCGCGGGTATTCGCCGCATCGCCCGTGCTGGTCGCCACGCACTGCGAGGACAACGGGATCATCCGGGAGAACCTCGCCCGCTACCGGGCACTCCACGGGGAAGAGATCCCCCCCGCCTGCCACCCGCTGATCAGGAGCCGGGAGAGCTGCCTGGCCAGCTCCTCGCTGGCCGTCCGCCTCGCCCGCGCGTGCCCCGCGGCCCGCCTGCACCTCCTCCACCTCAGCACCCGCGAGGAACTCTCGCTGCTGGACGACGGCCCGCGTGCCGCGCGCCGCGTCACGGGGGAGGCCTGCGTGCACCACCTGTGGTTCAACGACTCCGCGTACCTCCTCCACGGCAACCGCGTCAAGTGGAACCCCGCCATCAAGGAAGAAGCGGATCGCGTCGCCCTCCTCGCGGCGATCAACGACGGGCGGCTCGACGTCATCGCCACGGATCACGCCCCCCACCTCCCGGCGGAAAAGGAAGGCCCCTACACGCGGGCGGCCAGCGGCGGCCCGATGGTGCAGCACGCCCTGCCGGTGATGCTCGAGTTGGTGGAGCGCGGGGAGACCTCCCTCGCGACGGTCGTGGACAAAATGTGCCACGCCCCCGCCGACATCTTCCGCGTTGACCGCCGGGGCTACCTGCGCGAGGGGTACAAGGCCGACATCGTCCTCGTCGAAAAAAAACCGTGGCGGGTCACCCGCGACAACCTCCTGTACAAGTGCGGCTGGTCGCCGCTGGAAGGCGCCACGCTCTCCTACCGCGTGGTCGAGACCCTCGTCAACGGGCAAACGGTTTACCGCGACGGGCGCTTCACCGGCTCCCGCCCCGGCGAGCTACTACACTACCATGAATAGGCTCGCGACCAGCAACAGCAAGAAAAGCGTGTTCCCCAGCCACCGCCCCTGGTACGAGATAAAATACCGGGCGTAAAGAAAAGAGAGCGGGATAAAGAGCACGAATAAGAACGCCGGGCACCCCAGCGGCACGAAAAAAATGGTGGCGCCCAGGACGAGCAACAAGGACACCACGGCGAGCAACCCCCGCCGACGGGAGACGATCGAGGACGAGGTGTGCACCAGCGCGTGCACCACGGAGACGAGCGCCAGCACCAGCAACAACGCGGTGGCCACCCACTGCAAGGGAGACAGGCGATAATCCAGCCACTCCCCTACCCGCGACGCGTCCGCGAAACGTCCCGGCAACCCCTCCCACCCGCCGAACAGGAAAAAACAGGCAAAAACGAAAAGCAACGCGACGAAAAAGCCGAGAAACAGGGCGGTCATGTCCTTGAACGTGCTCCTGCCGGAGAACGGCAGCACGAGGATCGCCCACGGCGCCAGCAGCACCAGTTTCGGGCAGAGCAACACCGCCATGGCGATTAGCAGCCCGAAGTCAAAGATCGAGGCGTTGGACTTCAGCCGCGTGATCGAGGCATGCAACCGCGCCAGCGCCACGGCGACGAGCAGGGCCGCCACCATGTAAGCGCTCGCCCCGTGGCGGCAAAAGATCCCGACGCCGAGCAAAGCGTAGATCACTGCCGGCAGCGACGTCGTGCCCGGGAGCATCTTGTAGTGATCGGCCATGAAAAAGAGCGAGTAAGAGAGCAACAACAACCACGACAACCCCGCCCAGGAGAGCCATTGACTCCCCTGAAAGCGCTCGATAAACGGCAGCGGGATAATCCCGCCCTCCCCACACGGGAGGAGCTCCCCCCCGGCGTACCGGCGTGCCACCGCGACGCCCGCTAGCAAGAAGGGCAACAGGAACAACGCGTAAACGCGCCTGCTCTTGATCACGCGCTCGAGGCCCACGCTAAAAACGCTTTAAATCGTTCCCGATATCCGCCCGGTAATTCTTCCCCTCGAAACGGATCTTGCCCGCCACCTCGTAGGCGCCCCGCAGGGCCTCCTCCAGCGTGTCGCCGCGGGCGCCGGCGGCGATCACGCGCCCACCGCTCGTCACCACCCTGTCCCCCTCGCGGGCCGTCCCGGCGTGAAACACGAGTTCCCCCCGCGTGTCGGGCAGGCCGGTGATCTCCGCACCCCTCCCGTAAGGGCCGGGGTATCCCCCCGCTACCAGCATCACCGTGGCGCAAAAACGGGGATCCTCCTCGCAAGCGGCCAGCGACAAGTCGCCCGCGGCCATCGCCTCGAACAGCGACAACACGTCCCCCTTCAAGCGCGGCACCACGACCTCCGTCTCCGGGTCGCCTAGCCGGACGTTATACTCGATCACGCGCGGCTCCCCCCCCTCGTTCATCAACCCGAAGAAGATAAAACCCTTGTACGCAATCCCCTCCGTGCGCAGCCCCTCCACGGTGGGGCGCACGACGCGCTCCTCCACCTTCCGGTTAAACGCCTCGTCGGCGAACGGCACGGGGGAGACGGCCCCCATCCCGCCCGTGTTCAGGCCGGTGTCGCCCTCCCCGGCACGCTTGTAATCCTTGGCCGAGCCGAGTATCTTGTAACCCTCCCCGTCCGTCAGCGCGAACACCGACAGCTCGATCCCCCGCAAGAACTCCTCGATCACCACCCGCCGGCCGGCCTCGCCGAACTTCCCGTCCAGCATCAACACCAGCTCGCGGGCGGCCTCGTCCGGGTCCTCCACGATCAGCACCCCCTTCCCGGCGGCCAGCCCGTCGGCCTTCAGCACGTGAGGGGGACGCTGGCGGCGCAGGAACGCGATCCCCTCCGCGAGATTCTCCCGCGTCACCGCGAGGTAAGCGGCCGTCGGGATCCCGTGGCGCGTCATGAACCCCTTGGCGAAATCCTTGCTCCCCTCCAGCCGCGCCCCGGCACGCCCCGGCCCGACGATCATCAGCGACGCGAAACGCCCGTCCGCCTCGAAATAGTCCCGGATACCGTTCACCAGCGGCTCCTCCGGCCCCACCACCAGCATGTCGATCGCCCCCGCCGCCGCGAAACGGGCCAGCCCCTCGAAGTCGGTCGCCCGGATATTCACGTTCTCGGCCACCTCTCCCGTCCCGGCGTTCCCCGGCGCCACGTACAATTTCGTCAAACGCTCGCTCTGGCTGATCTTCCACGCCAGTGCGTGCTCCCGGCCACCGCCGCCCACTAATAATACTCGCATGATAATCTGTTTTTAAGTGTTATCCCTGTTCAGGCGGGCAAATATACGAATTTGTCCCGTTCCCGGAAAGCGCCGGGAAAATTACGCGTTAGAAATCACGAATTACGAAGCGTGTCCCACGCTCCGGTTCCCCCGGGATGCGCTTTAGTGAAAAGTGAAAAAAAAGAACGAGAGATGTAAGAATTTATCTCGACTTTTTTTATTCAACTTTTGGACACCCTACCCGAAGGGGCATATTGCATACGCCCTTACACATACGCCCGGCAATACCCCCTGCCCGGTGTAGGTTCCAGCCCAATACCGTCAAGTTAAGGGCTAAAAGCCCGACATAGCCTAGCCCAACGCAGCGCATTGGGTAATGGACGAGCCTCTTATCCTGCGCCCTGAAAGGGCAGTATACTCATTTTCAATATGCTGCCCCTTCAGGGTGCGACGTGGTATGATATATCCGGTATCCAAGGCGTTGCCATTGGGCTGGGTTATGCCGGGCTTTCAGTCCTTAAGTTGACGGTATCGCGCTCTAGCCCACGCCGGGCAGGGCGCTCGAGGAAACGTACCGGGCAGAAAATATTTCCCACCCGTTCCTGAACGCCGTAGGTGTTCAACCCCTGACGGG
>JAISAV010000088.1 GCA_031266545.1 Odoribacteraceae bacterium
GAGGAGGCCATGTTCTACCTGCGCTCGCGGGGCATCGGGGAGGCGGAGGCCCGCCTGATGATGATGTTCGGCTTCGCCCACGAGATCGTCGGGCGCGTGCGGCTGGAACCGCTCCGGGATCAAATCGACGACCTCGTCGAGAGACGCCTGCGGGGAGAGTGGTCGAAGTGTTACAACTGCGCGTGGCGCTGCCCCTCGCGGAAGGATGCTAACGGTTAACAAGCGGGCCAATGTTTGACGTGAATCGAATACGGGAGGATTTCCCCATTTTAAAAGAGCAGGTGCACGGGAAACCACTGGTCTACCTCGACAACGGCGCCACGACGCAACGGCCCGCCCGCGTGGTGGAGCGGATGTCGGAGTACTACCTCCGCTACAATGCGAACGTGCACCGGGGCGTGCACTACCTGAGCAACCTCTGCACCGACGCCAACGAACGGGCGAGGGAGCGGGCGCGGGATTTCATCCGCGCCGCCTCCGTCGAGGAGGTGATCTTCACGAGCGGCGCTACGGGAGGGATCAACCTCGTGGCCTTCTCCTTCGGCGAGGCATTCGTCCGGGAGGGGGACGAGATCCTCGTCACGGGGATGGAGCACCACTCGAATATCGTGCCGTGGCAGATGCTATGCGAGCGGAAAGGGGCAACGCTCAAGGTGTTGCCCGTGCTGGACAACGGGGAGCTGGATATGGAGGCCCTCTCCCACCTGCTGACGGGGAGAACGCAGCTCGTGGCCGTGGCCCACGTCTCCAACGTGCTGGGAACAATCAACCCGGTACGCCGCGTAATCGATGCCGCGCACGCCGCCGGTGCGTGCGTGCTGGTGGACGGCGCACAGGCGGTGCAACATCTCCCTGTAGACATGCAGGAGCTGGATTGCGACTTTTACGTCTTCTCCGCCCACAAGATGTACGGCCCTACTGGCGTGGGCGTCCTCTACGGCCGCCGGGAACTGCTCCTCCAAATGCCCCCGTGGCAAGGCGGCGGGGAGATGATCAAGGAGGTACGCTTCGAAAAAACCACCTACAACGACCTCCCCTTCAAGTTCGAGGCCGGTACGCCCGACTTTATCGGCATCATCGGGCTGGGCGAGGCCATCGACTACCTCTCCTCCATCGGCATGGAGAATGTAGCAGCCCACGAAGAAGCACTAACGCGCCACGCGCGAGAACGCCTGAGCGCCATCCCCGGCCTCCGCTTCCACGGCTCATCGCCGCACGCCTCATCCGTCATCTCGTTTACCCTCGACGGCGTGCATCCCCTCGACGCGGCAACGCTACTGGATCAACTAGGCATCGCCATCCGCGCGGGCCAGATGTGCGCGGCGCCGCTCATGCAACGTTGCGGGGTGACCGCCATGATCCGCGCGTCGCTGGCCATGTACAACACCTTCCAAGAAATTGATGCGTTGCACGACGGCCTGCTCCGGGTCGTCGCCATGCTGCGCGAAAAGCGTTAGATCGGCCGTCCCGGCTACTTCTTCCGCCGGGAACCGTGCACGGCGATGAAATAACTGATGTTGAACTTGTGCGTGAGGCCGCTCAACTGGCGCTTCGAGGAGGTGGTATGCGAGAGGGCGTACTGGAAACGAAAACCGTGGGTGTTAAACTCACCGGAGGACTTGCTCCTCCACGAGGCTATTCGCAGGTCATATTGTAGTCCCGCCCCGTACTGGAAACTGGTCGCCTCCGCTTCCTTCAGTTCTTTATTTTCCTTGATAGCCTCGCGCGAGGGGTAAATCGTGCAAACACCCAGTGAAATGCCCGGCGTGAGCGCGTGATGCTTGCCGCTGAAAAGGGCATATCCCGCTTGCAGGTTGACGCGGGAGAGCGTCGCCTTTTCACTCCGCTTCCACGTCTTGCCCCCCGAGTAAGAGCGGTCGCGTCGCAACTCGAAAGGGGTGGCCGAGATGTCAAGCCCGACGAACCACCTCCTGACGAGGACGTTCATCTCCGCGGAGAACCCCACGTAGGATGCGGTATATCGAGCTATCTCGCCGCTATACGTGAAATAAGGCATGCCGATGGACATCTCCAACCCCACCGGGGACTTCTCCCACTCGACGCGCGCCCGCCGCACGAGATGCTCGAGCGGTGATCCCGCCCACGTCGCTAAAAATCGGTTGCACGCCGCGTTGATCTCCTGCCGCGAGACGGCGGGATCCGTGCCCAGCATCAGGAAGTCGAGCCAGATGCATAGCGCCTCTTGTTCGTCCGCGGGCAGGTCGGTGCAGCGGATGCCCGCCAGCCGCGACTCCCGGAACATGACGAAATAACGCGTCAGCCTTTCCTCGAGATCATCCGCCCCGGGGGGGCGCGTCACGCGCAGCGTCGCGGACAAGGTGTCGAGGTAATTCAGGTAGCGAAAGACGTCGTCGTAGCTCCCGACGCGGTAGAACGCGAGCAGTTTTTCGCGTGGCGTCAACGCCGCGCGGGGGCCTTCTTCCAGCTCCTCCTCGATGAAACGTAACACCTCCGCGGCGCCTTCCCGGTCGTCTTCCTCGAGGTACGCGAGCAGCAAGGCCCGGCTCTTGAGCGTGGTGATCGCCCGGCTGTCGGACATCGCGGATAGCTCGCGGGAGACCTTGTCCCGTTTCGACATGTCCAGCGAATCCCGCGCCGCGCCCGGGAGCGCCGCGAGGCAAAGGGTGAGGAGTAGAAAAATTCGTGTCATGGTGATGATTGTTTCGTGTCGCGAATATAAATAAACTTTCACCCCGCGACAAGGGGGATTTTGAGGAAATACGCTACTTTCGCGTCAGAAAGTAAAACCATGAAGACGATTAAAGAACAAGAACGAGAGATTATCGACGAGTTTTCCGTCTACGATGACTGGATGGACAAGTACGCCTACCTGATCGAACTGGGCACGGCGCTGGGCGCGATGGAAGAGCGCTTCAAGACGGACGAGAACCTGATCGCGGGATGCCAGTCGCGGGTGTGGCTGCACGCCGAGTCGCACGAGGGGAAGCTCTATTTTCAGGCGGACAGCGACGCCATCATCACGAAGGGGATCGCGGCGCTGCTGGTGCGCGTGTTTTCGGGACAGGCGCCGCGGGAGATCGTGGAGGCAGACCTCGATTTTATCGACGCGATCGGCCTGACGAGCCACCTCTCCCCGACGCGCTCCAACGGGCTGTTGTCCATGATCAAGCAGATAAAATACTACGCGATAGCGTATAATAAATAACGACTATGGGAAAGAACTTGTTAGAAGATTTGGTCATCGAGCAACTCATGACCGTTTACGACCCGGAGGTGCCGGTAAACGTGTGGGACCTGGGCCTGATTTACTCGATCACGTTTCCCGCGGGGGGGCAGGTCGTCATCACGATGACGCTGACGGCGCCCGGTTGCCCGATCGCGGACGAGATCGTGCAGGAGGTGCACGACGTCGCGCTGAACGTGGACGGCCTCGACGAGGCCACCGTGAACCTCGTCTTCGACCCGCCGTGGGGGCCGGAAAGGATGAGCGAGGTGGCGAGGCTGGAGCTGGGGTTTGACCTATTTTGACGGGCGGGTTTTTTGAATCGTGTTTAAATCGTGTTCGTGATGAAATCTTCGTGGATTATTTTGTTCATGCTATTCTTCGGGAGCGGCGTGGTGGCGCAAGAACTACCGGATATCGAGCGTTTGCTGGAGGAGAACGAGATCTCCTCGGCGCAGGAGGATCACGAGGAGATCGTGGCCGCGTTGCTCCGTCTCGCCACGCGCCCCTTGCCTCTCAATCAAGCCTCTTTCGATGATTTGAAGCCATTGATCTTCCTCTCCGATAGCCAGATTGATAACATATTGAAATTCCGGGAACGATTGGGCGCGTTCCGGCACGCGAGCGAGTTGTTGCTGGTACCCGGCATCAGTCGCGGGGATCTGGAGAACATCCTGCCCTTTATCGAGATAGACCCCTCCCCGCCGCGCGAGGAGCCGCCGTTCGCCAGCCGGCGGGTCTCCCACGAGTTGCTCGCCCGCGCGCGGACGAGTCGCCCGCGGCAGGAGGGTTACAAGCGCTACAGCCCGGACGCCTTCCTGTCGGAAAGCGCCTACCAGAAACACCTGACCGATCGCTTCCAAGGCCCCGCGTGGGGGACGCTGCTCAAGTACAGGGTGAACGCGGGCAACTCGTGGCAGGCGGGCCTCGTCCTCGAGAATGACGCGGGGGAGCCATACTTCTCCCGCGACCAGGAGACGGGCTTCGATTTCCTTTCCGCGCACGCGACCTTGACGACCTCCCGTTTCGTGGAGCGCCTGATCGTGGGCGATTACAAGTTGCAATTCGGGCAGGGGCTGGTGGCGTGGCATGGCTTTGCCGCGGGCAAGTCCCCGGCAACGCTCGGCAACGAGAAGGCAGGGAGGGGGATCGTCCCCCACGCCTCCACCGACGAGAACAAGTTCCTGCGGGGCGTCGCCGTCACCTTGCGCCCTTCGCGGGCGTTGACGACCACGCTTTTCTTCTCGTCCAAGAGGACGGACGCCCGCGTCCTCGACCGGGACGCCCTCGACCCGGAGGACGCGGAGGAGGCCACCATCGAGCAGGGCGGCTACCACCGCAACGTCACGGAGATGCAGAAAAAGCATACCCTGAAAGAGCTGACGACCGGCCTCTCGATAGATTACAACCATCCCGCCTTTCGCGTGGGCACCCGCCTGCTGTACTACGACTTTTCCCCGCGCCTCCGCGTGGGAACCGCCGCCTACCAGCGATATAACGACACCGGCGCCCGCCGCGCGCTCGCCGGCGTCGACTACAAGACCGCTTTTCGCGACTTCTACCTTTTCGGGGAGACCGCTGTCAGCGATAACCGCTCCCTGTCCACCGTCAACGGGGTGCGTTACAGTGGCTTTAGCTGGCTATCCCTCTCCGCCATCTACCGCCGTTACGACAAGCGCTACGCCTCTTATTACAACAACGGTTTCGGCGAATACGCCAACACCTCCAACGAGGAAGGGGTATACGCCGGCCTGGAGGTCGTCCCGCTCCGGGACCTGAAGATCAATTTCTACCACGATTGGTTTCGCCACTTCTCCCCCCGTTACCGGGCCACCGCGCCGGGCCGCGGCCGCGAATGGCTGGTCGAGGCCCTCTACCGGCGCGAGCGTAACGAGTGGCTCTTCCGCTCGAAGCGCGAGACCAAGCCGGAGGACTCGCGCGTGGACGGGATCTTGCAAACGATCCCTCGCTCCCGCCAGGAGTACCGCCTGCAGTACACCTGCAAGGAATTTGCCCCCCTCCTCGAGTTGCGCTCCCGCGTTGATCACTCGCGTTACCTCAAGGATAGCGCCCGCGAAACGGGCTTCCTCGTCTATCAAGACGTCGTGCTCACCCTCGCGAAACCCGGCCTCAAGACGCAAATTCGCCTGGCTTACTTCGACACCGACACGTACAACGCCCGCGTCTACGCCTACGAGCACAACGTCCTGCACGGCTACTCCTTCCCCTCCTATTACTACCGGGGCTACCGTTCTTACATCAACTTGAACTGGAAACCCACCCGCTCCGTCACGCTCTACGTGAAAGGTGGCGTCATCTACTACCCCGACCGCGCCTCCATCAGCTCTTCCCTCGCACGCGTCGACGACAACAAACTCTTCGACTTCACGGTACAGGTAAGGGTGAAATTGTAAAGCGGGGGGCCAGCTCCCCGGGGATATCATTCGTGATTGATCCCTGCGCCTCGTGATTCGTGCCTAATTCGTGATTGCCTCGCGTTCCTCCCCGGTCATCTTTTCGAGTTGTTCCTCGATCTTGAACATCTCGTCGCGGAACTGGGCGGCTTGGAGGAAATCCATCTCCTTGGCGGCCGCTTGCATGGCCGCTTTCGTTTCCTTGAGCATTTTTTGCAAGGCGGGGACGCTCAGGTACGGGATCACCGGGTCGGCGGCGGCGGGGGCGGTGTATTCGTCGCCGGTATAATAGGGGCGGGAGGTCTCGGTGAGCACCGACTCGATGTTCTTGCGGATCTGCCGGGGGGTGATGCCGTGGCGGCGGTTGTATTCCAGTTGTTTCTCCCGGCGGTAGTTCGTCTCGTCGATGGTCGCCTGCATGGAGCGGGTGATGGTGTCGGCGTACATGATGACCTTGCCGTTCAAGTTGCGCGCCGCCCGCCCGGCGGTCTGTATCAGGGCGCGGGAGGAGCGCAGGAATCCCTCCTTGTCGGCGTCGAGGATGGCGACGAGGGCCACGCTCGGCAGGTCCAGCCCTTCCCGCAAGAGGTTCACGCCCACGAGCACGTCGATCGTACCCTGCCGCAGGTTCTCCAGGATTTGAATCCGGTCGAGCGTCTCCACGCTCGAGTGAATATACTGGCTGTTGACCTGCACGCGGGCGAAGAACTTGTCCAATTCCTCGGCCATGCGCTTGGTGAGGGTGGTGACCAGCACTTTATCGCCATTCTTGACGCACAGGTTGATCTCGTGGAGCAGGTGGTCGATCTGGTTTTTGCTGGGCACCACCTCGATGACAGGATCGAGGATGCCGGTCGGGCGGATCACCTGCTCCACGATCACGCCGCCGCTCTTCTCCAACTCGTAGACGCTGGGCGTCGCGCTGACGTAGATGGTTTGCCCGGTGCGCTCCTCGAACTCCTCGATGGTGAGGGGGCGGTTGTCGAACGAGGCTGGCAGGCGGAAGCCGTACTCCACCAGCGTTTGCTTGCGGGCGCGATCCCCGCCGTACATGGCCTTGACCTGCGGGAGGGTCGCGTGCGACTCGTCCACGATCAGGAGGAAATCCTCCGGGAAGTAGTCCAGCAGGCAGAAGGGGCGCTGGCCGGCGGCTCGCCCCTCGATGTAGCGGGAGTAATTCTCGACGCCGGAACAGTAGCCCAGTTCCCGGAGCATCTCCACGTCGTACCTCACCCGATCGTCCAGTCGCTTGGCCTCGACGTGCTTGCCGACCGACTGAAGAAACTCCACCTGCCGGGCGAGATCCTCTTTTATCTCGTCGACGGCGTCCGCGATGGCCTCCTTGTCGGTCACGAACAGGTTGGCGGGGTAGACATTCAGGCGCTCCATCTCGTCGATCGCCTGCCCCGTTTGCGGCACGAAAGAGGAGAGGCGCTCGATCTCCTCGCCCCAAAATTCCACGCGGTAGGCCACCCCGTCGAAGCTCTCCACGGAGGGGAAGATGTCCACGGTCTCGCCCTTCGCCCGGAAAGAGCCGCGCTTGAACTCGAGTTCGCTGTTCGTGTACAACGCGTTCACCAACTGGCGCAACAATTGGTTGCGGGCGATTTTCATGCCCCGTTCCAGAAAGATGATGTTAGACCCGAAGGCGCGGGGATCGGCCATGCTGTACAGGCAAGATACCGACGAGACGACCAGCACGTCCCGCCGGCCGGAGAGGAGGCTGGCGGTCGCGCGCAGCCGCAACTTGTCAAGCTCCTCGTTGATGTCGATCTCCTTTTCTATATAGGTGTTGGTCACGGGCAGGTAGGCCTCCGGCTGGAAATAGTCGTAATACGAGACGAAGTACTCCACGGCGTTGGCCGGGAAAAAGGCCTTGAACTCGCTGTATAGCTGGGCGGCCAGCGTCTTGTTGTGACTCAAGACCAGCGTGGGCCGTTGCACGGCCTGTATCACGTTGGCCACCGTGAAGGTCTTTCCCGACCCGGTCACGCCTTGTAACACCTGATAATGGCTCCCCTCGTTCAGGCCATTCGTCAGTTGCGCGATGGCCTCGGGCTGATCCCCGGTGGGCTTGTAGACGGACGTCAGCTTGAACATGGATCACTCGATCTTGCGCATGAACTTCTCCGGGTCGATGATAAAGCGGTCGTGCACGGCCGTGCCTATCGCGGCAACCTCGTCCCACGCCTCGACGACGAAGCGCACGCGGCGGCCATCTATCTCGACGATCGACGCCCGGCAACTGACTTTCTTCCCGACGGGCGTCGCCTTGAGGTGCTTCACGTCAATGGCGATGCCGACGGTATCTTCCCGGTCGTCTAACATGCCGTTGAGGCACTTGATGGCGGTGTTCTCCATCAGGCTGACCAGGGCGGGCGTCGCGAAGACCTCCAGCTTGCCCGACCCGTGGGCGATCGCCGTGTCCTTGTGGGTCACGATCATCTCTTGCGAGAATGTTTTTCCGGGTGTGATGTTACTTGTTTCCATGTTGTTTGTGACTTCTATTATCGACCGTCGCGGTGACGACGGCCGACGCATTTTCAGCGGGTAAAGATAGGAAATATTCATGCTCCCGATCCTATAAACGAAATTAAATATACCCGTGAAGACCTCCCAGGAAATAGGTCACGCCCAAAAAGGTCATCAGTACCGCGAGGAAGGCCAAGAGGCAGTAGAGGTGAAAACGCGCCGGGTCGCGAAAGTAGGGCAGGCTCTCCCCGTGCAGCGGGAGCGCGTAGAGTAACAGGGTAACGAGCGCCCACGTCTCCTTGGCATCCCAGCCCCAGTAGCGGCCCCACGAGATGTTCGCCCACGCGGCCCCGGTAAATATCCCCGCCGCGAGCAGGCACAGGGCCATGTAAAGTAGCCGGGTATTCAGGCGGCGGAGGCACTCGCCGAGACCGCGACGCGCCAACGCCACGCCCCCCGTGACGGCGATGAAGAGCAGGAGCGCGTACGAGATCGCGATGACCGACACGTGCGCGGCCAGCATCGGCGAGCGCAGCACGGGGGTCGCGAGATCCAACCGGGCGATGTATAACCACGCCCCGGCGAGCGGGACGAGCGCGCCGGACAGCCACCGCCACCCCACCCGCGACCAGAGCAACCACCCCATCGCCAGGGCCAGCAGCAAGTACCCGGCGTACGTCACGCCGATGCCCCACGGGTCGCGGTTGAGGAAGAGCGTGCTGCCCAGCCCGTCCGGGTCGCACGAGAACTGGTAGAGGCGATACCCGCGGCGGGCGTGTATCACGTTCATGGAGACGCGACACGTGTCGCCGTCCACCCGCAAGGTGCTGGTGAAGTCCGCCGGTTCTGCCGTCCCCGGGTGGTAGGTGACGTCGAAAAGCAATAGCTTCGCCTCGAAGGGTAGCAAGCGTTCGGCTCCCCCGCCGTCCGGCATGTAGGTGTGGAGGGCCTCCCCCTGCCGCAGGTGCAGGTAGCCCCGCTCGGCCGAGAGGAAGGTGATCAAGGCGCCCAGCAAGATCAAGGCAAACGCGAGGTGGAGCGCGAACGCCGCCGCGCGCCGGTAGAGGGCGCGCCGGATGATATAGACGAACGCGGCAACGCCAAGAAAGGCCCACGCGCCGACAAACCACCACGCCCCGTAAACCCACCTCGACACGACCTCCCGCCCGAATCCCCGTTCCGCGATCGTGGTCGCGGCAAGGATAAACAGCATGAAGAGGAGCGTCCCGAAGGCGACTCTCCCGTACAACCAATCCTTGTTTTGCTCGTTTCTTTTCATTTTCTACCTTTCATCGCCTCCCTCGAACGCACGCGATTCGCCCGCCTCGAGGAAGCTCACCATTTCTTGACAGGATTTTACGTGATTTCCCCGCGCGAAGTTCGCCCACGCCGCGCCGCACCGCAGGCAGGCAAAAAAATCTTACCTTCATTTATTCAACAAAAACTATACATACGAGGCGTCATATCGTGCGTGACCTATGAATATAACTTAACATTATAAATATAATCATCATGATTATAAGCATATGATACAATAGCCATACTCTACGTATGCACTCGCATGATTCTTGATCGACTTTAACACGTCTTTCTTATCCCGAAAATTAGTTCTTAATTTGTATGGCAAAACAACACGCGCTATGTTCAATATAAAAGGTAGAAATAAGACAATTCGCGAGATCGATGTATTCTTCGACACGATCGACGAGAGCACGCTGGTTTTCAAGAGTGGTATCAAGAATTACTTGTACAACAACCAAGAGCCATTTCACGACAACCTAAACGCCATGGCGAAGCTGGAAAACACGTCCAGCGAGTTGCGGCGCAGCATCGAGGAGGAGTTGCACGCGCACCCGCTGTTAGCGGAGATGCGGGGAGACGTCCTGCGACTGCTGGAACACATGGAGAATGTCGTGGATATTTTGACGCGCAACCTCTTCCAGTTCGAGGTGGAGATCCCCTACATTCCCGTGGAGTTAAACTTGGACTTTATCAAGCTGGTAGAGGCTTCCGCGCTCTCCGTGGAGAGCATCATTCCCGCGGCAAAGGCTTATTTCAGGACTCCCGCGGCGATGACGGAGAAGATCCACCGGGTCTACTTCTACGAGAAAGAGACCCATAAACTCGCTCAATCCATCAAGCGGAAGGTCTTTCACGAGATGACCTCGCTCAAGCTAAGCGAGAAATTTCACCTGCGCTACTTCGCCCTGCATATCGAGGAGTTGTCGCGCGAGGCGGAGAAAATTGCGGACTTGCTATCGGTCATGGCCATTAAACGGAACTTCTGATGCCGGTCATCGAAATCATATGGATCATCTCGCTAACGGGCCTCTGGTTCGGGCTGCATGACATTCCCTTTAGCTTCGCCGGGAGCATCCGCTCGGGGGCGCTCCGGGTGAGGGAGATGGCCGTCATGGTTATCGTGGCCTTGTCGATAGGATACCTGCTGCTCGCCTCTCCCCTTTGGCGCCAGCAGGAGGCGGGATGGCAGATCACCTCGCCCGCGGTCATCACCGTCATCGCGTTGTCGGTCACGTGCACCATGCTGGCCTTGTTCAAGATCAACCCGCTTAACTCCGTCTGCTACGCCCTGACGGGGGCGCTCTGGGGCTGGCAACTCTTCAACGGCTCGCTCCTGAACGACCTCCCGGTGCTCTCGACCTGTCTCGCGTGGTTGCTCTCCCCCGTGCTCGGCGGGGCGGTGGCGGCCGGGATATTCTACCTCGCGCGGTGGCTGCAAAAACGCCGCGCCGTTCACCTGATCCACCTCAGCGCCTGCTACCGGGGCGCGATCCGGGTGGCCGTCGTGGCGGCCGCCCTCGCGATAGGGGTCAACAACATCCCCTTCTTCGTCTCGTTCGTGCACGCATTGGGCATGGACTTTGGCGTCAACCTGGGAGAGATCAGCATCAGCGACTACCCGTTATTATGGTTTATCGCCCTCCTCGTGGTGGTCGCGGCCGCCTACCCCGTCACACGATCCCGCGTCACCTCGCTGGATCCCAAGTTCGTCACGCACAAGCCAGAACACACGCTCGCGACGCTCCTGGCCTTGTCGGCCGTGTTGTTCCTCTTCAGTTCCGGGGCCTCGCGTACCGGCTTGACGGTAATATCTCCCGTTCACGTCACTCTCGGCGCGCTGCTGGGCATCGGGTTGACTCAAAAGAACACGAAGATCGAACTCCCCACCTTCGCCCGCGTGGGCGCTTCCATCTTCGTCACGCCTTTCTTGGCGCTCTGCCTCTGCTTCGTGTTGCTCTCCCTGATCGCCCCTTACGGCTACATTCACGAGCAACCCGCGGCGGCAGGCGTGCAGCAGCACGTCAACCTGACGATCCCGCTGCTCGTGATCGCGCTCGTCCTGCTGGCGCTGTTTATCATCTCCACTTTTCGCCGGCAACATTCCCTATGCGTCGAGGCGCGCGACGCCCTGAAACGGGAGCAGCAACAGCACCACGAGGCCCAACAAGTCCTGACGGGCATGGAACTGAAAAACATCCAGCAGGAGAACGAACGCTTGAATTATACCTTAGATATTAAACGCAAGGAACTGATCAACCTCGCGCTAAACATCAACGAGCAGCGCGACTTCTTCGACACCGTCTACAAGGAGATACGCGCCGCGCTCGCCTCGGACGACCCGCGAGAGATGAAGGCGCGGCTGGAAGAGACGGCGCGGGTGATTCAAAACAAGATGACCTTCTCCGACGAGATGAACGGCTTCTACTCCCGCGTGGAGGAGTTGCACAAGCACTTTATCGCCAAGCTCGCGGAGCGTTTCCCCCAGCTCACCGAGCAGGAAAAGCGGCTGGCCACGCTGCTGCGACTGGGATTCGCCACGAAAGAGATCGCCGGCCTGATGAACATATCGCCCAAGAGCGCGGAGATCAGCCGCCACCGGCTGCGCAAGCGGCTGGGCTTAACCCGTGAAGATAACTTAATCCACTATATAAAATCGTTATAAACCAAACACAATCCACACATGAAAAAAATGATTCTTTTATCCATCGCGTCCTTGCTCTCCCTCGGGTTATTCGCCCAGGAGCAGCAGGAGGTTCGCTACAACCAGTACGGGGTGCCGGTGACCAGGCAGCAGGTTCGCGCGGAAGAGCGCAACGGCATCCTCGTGTTCGAGTCGTTAGACCAGAGCTACCGCTTGTGGTTTGATATTCGCGTCCAGTTGGACGCCGCCGCCTTCTGGGGCGCGCCCAAGGACTTTGACGAGATCGGGAACGGGGCCTCCGTGCGCCGCGCCCGCTTCGCCGTGAAGGCGAAGATCAACGACCAATGGTACGGGGAGATCGACACCGATTTCTCGAACGGGCTATTCGAGTTGAAGGACGCCGTCGTCCAGTACACGGGGCTGAAAGACTTCGCCTTCAAGGCCGGTAACTTCAAGGAAGATTTCTCCATGGAGCAGACCACCTCCTCGCGCTACCTCGCCTTTATCGAGCGCCCGATGGTCGTGCAGACCTTCTCGCCCTCCCGCCACCTCGGCGTGCAGGCCGAGTACACGCGAAGCTGGTGGCGGGCCTCCTTCGGCGTCTTCGGGCAGGTGATCGACAACCTCGAGACGTTGACCTACGTCCAGGACAACAACAAGGACTACGGCCGCGACGAGGGCCTCTCCTACACCGCGAAGATCAACGTGATGCCCGTCTCGGCGGACCGGACGAGGGGCCTCCACTTCGGCTTGGCCGCCTCCTACCGCACCCCCAAGACCGACGCCGAGGACTACGGCGGGAGTCGCTACAGTTGCCGCAACAGCACCTCCATCAACCGGAAAAAGTACCTGGACACGGACGTGATCAAGAACGTGAAGGCCGACCTGCTCTACGGCCTTGAACTGGCCGGTTTCTGCAAGGGGCTGCGCTTCCAGAGCGAGTACATCGGCAACGAGACGCGCGTCACGAAGGACGCCGCGCCGGACAACGCCGCCACCAAGCGCTTCGGCGGCTGGTACGCGCAGGCCGGTTACCTCCTCTTCGGCGGCCAGCACCGCTACGACAGCGGCTCCGGGGAATTTACCCAGCCCTCCCGCGGCCACAAGTGGGGCGACGTCGAACTGCTGGCGCGGTACGACTACATCGACCTGAACAGCGAGAACATCACCGGCGGTTCGGGGCAAAACTACACGCTGGGGGCGACCTATTACATCAACAACTCCGTGAAATTCGTCCTCAACTACCAGTACAGCAAGAACGACCGTTACGCCAACGGCAAGAACAAGTTGATCGTCGGGCACGACGCGAGCGGCGTCCCGACCATCGACTTCAAGAAAGTCGTCGAGGCGAAAGGGAAGGCCGGCGTGCACTACAACATGCTCGCCCTCCGGATGGAAGTAGATTTTTAACCCACGAAAAAACCGAATAACATGAAAAAGATCATCGCGTTAACATGCATCCTCGCCGCCGGGCTGACCGCCTGCGTGGAAGACGAGGTTTACGTCGGGCCGGCAACGATTACAGACGTCGCCCACGCGCCCAACGCCGTCACGCCGGACGATGACGTCGTCGTGACCGCCACCATCACCGACCTGCAAGGCATTACTAGTGCCAAGATCCAGTACAAGGTGGGGACGGGCACCCTGACCGCCGTCGCCATGACCGGGACGGCCCCCGCCTACAGCGGCACGATCCCCCGGCAAGCGGACGAGGCGGAAGTCACCTTTTACGTGGAAGCCGTGAACAAGGCCGGCATCACCACCAAGTCGCCCGAGAGAACCTACACGGTCGGGGCCATCCCCACGGACTACACCCAACTCGTGCTCAACGAGATCGACGGCAACAGCAAGGCCATCGAGATCTTTAACGCGGGCGCCGTCGCCATCCCGCTGGAAGGGGTGACCCTCGTCAAGAACAACGACGATAACCCGTGGTGGACGGGCAGCGCCGCTTCCGGTTCCATCGAGCCGGGCGGGTACGCGCTCGTCATCCAAGACAACCCCGACGCCGCCATGTCGGGAAGAAGCGGTATCTCTCCCAAGCAAAACCTGAAATTCGAGCTAAAAGCCCCCGACGGCAGTAGCCTGGGAACCTTCTTGCGCGGCGACGAGGGGAGTTTAAGCGCCGGTATCAGCGACACCGCGCCCAACTCCTACCAGCGCTGCCCGAACGGGACGGGTGACTGGAAGCAGGCCCCGCCCACCAACGGCGCGGCGAATCCCGCCACCGGCACGGGCATCCCGCAGAGTTAATAAATCACCATTGCCCGTCGCGGCACCCCCGCGGCGGGCATCCATAAACTGAATACAATGAGTAAAGAAGAATTAAAAATCGGGGAGATCTCCAAGCCTCGTTATGAATTTAGAACCTTCGGGCGCGACTTCAGCGGCGCGGCCGCCCGGATGGCCCGCCTCAGCGTGCCGGTGCCGGAAAAGGTATGGGTACGCCAGAGCGTGGAAACCTACATCATCAGCCGCACCAACGACGTCAACAACACCAAGATCCGGGACGGGAAAATGGACATCAAGACATTCGTCCAGTCCGTTGACGGTCTGGAACAGTGGAACCCCCTGATGAAAGGCGAGTTCCCGATCGCCGCGAGCGTCCTCCGGGACGAGGTATTCCCCGCCTTCAAGGTGGAGGGGCTACCCCTCCTCGACCGGGAGAGCTACACCCTCGAGGAGTTCCTGCAAATCGTCCGCAATCACCCCGACCTGCAAGCAGCGCGCGTGGAGAAAATCCGCCGCGGCTACATGGTCAACGGCGCCATCTGCGAGACCGGCGAGGTATACATCAACGGCGCGCTGGTACAAACGATCAATGCCGAGTCCACCGAGGTGGACGACATCAAGAAAACCGTCAAGGAGTGCGGGCTGGAAGGCGTGGAAAACATCAACTACCTGCAGGCCATCAAGCGAGTGACCGGGATGATCGACAAACCGTTAGCGAACTGAATCATGGGACAAGAAATCGAACGCAAGTTCCTCGTGCGCGGGGACTTCAAGCCGGCCGCCTTCAAGGCCACGCGCGTCATCCAGGGCTACCTCTCCTCCGTGCCAGAGCGCACCGTGCGCGTGCGCGTCAAGGGCGACAAGGGCTACATCACCGTCAAGGGCATCGGCAACGCCTCCGGGGCCAGCCGCTTCGAGTGGGAAAAAGAGATCCCGGTCGCCGAGGTCGAATCGTTGCTCGATCTCTGCGAGCCGGGCGTCATCGACAAGACCCGCTACCTCGCACGGGCCGGGTCGCACGTCTACGAGATAGACGAGTTCCACGGCGAAAACGAGGGCCTCGTCGTCGCCGAGATCGAGCTTGTCGCCGAAGACGAGCGCTTCGAGCGCCCGGGATGGCTCGGCGAGGAGGTCACCGGCGAATCCCGCTACTACAACTCCATGCTGATGAAAAACCCCTACAAGAACTGGTAGATGAACGTGCGCTATTTATCGGTTACCTTATTCTTCGCGCTCCCCCTCGCGGGATGCGTGGAGGATGAGGTTTATGTCCCGGACATCCGCGAGAAAGGCTACCTAGAGTACGAGATAGCCGGCCTCCCCGAACTCTCCGGACTGTGTTACAACCGCGACCGCTCGGCCTTCTTGGCCGTCAGCGATCACGGGGGCATCTACGAGGTCGGCTTCAACGGCGCCCTGCTGAGGCAATTCCCTTACCCGGAAGGCAACGACTTCGAGGGCATCACCATGAATCGCCTCACGGGCGAGGTCTACGTGGTGGACGAGACGCGGATGACCGTCTTCAAGCTCGCGGCCGCCGGTGACGCCGCCACCGAAGTCGTGAAAATCACGGTCGAGGGGGCGCAAAGCAACCGGGGACTCGAGGGAATCGCCCACGGGCGCGACACGCTCTATATCGTGAACCAGGGGAGCCCCACGCGGCTTTTCAAGTATTGCCTGACCAGCGAGACTTTGACATGGCTGGACATTGCGGGCGCCACCTACCTGTCGGACATCTGTTACGACGAGACGGACGACACGCTGTGGATCGTCGATAGCAAGCAGTGCGAGATCACTCACCGCGACCGGCAGGGGCAAGCGATCGGCGAACCGTGGTCCATCCCGTACGTGGCCCAAGCGGAAGGTCTCGTCGTCGACCGGGAGAAGGGCTTCTTCTGGGTTGGTTGCGACACGACCTCGAAACTCTACAAGATACTGATCGAGTGACGCTGCGCCCGGCGCGGGCTTCAACCCGCGCCGGGTACACCTTAATAATAACATTCACGTAACACACGAACACACCCACATGACACACGACCCCGCGACCCCGCCCGCCCTCGACCCGCTCGACATGAACAACTACCGCGTGGAAAAGCTCAAGGGACAGGAAAAAAGCAAGATCGAACGCTGGCTGGCCCGCCTGGGCATCCCGCTGGCGGTGCTGGCCTTTATCCTGATCTACTGGTGCGCCGACCTCCCGTTCCTGCGCGACCTCTCCCCCGACACCCTCGGCAAGGCGGCCCTCGCGCGGTGGCAGGCCCTCGGGGCGGAGCGCTTCGCCCGTGTCAACCACGCCATGCTGGCCATCTTCGCCGCCGCCATCATCCTTTGGATCACCGAGGCGCTGCCCAACTACCTCACCTCCCTGCTCGTCATCCTCGGCATCGTCCTCGCGGGCGTCACCTCCGAGCAGACCGCCTTCGCGCAACTCGGCCACCCCGTGATGTGGCTCAACATCCTCTCCTTCGTGCTGGCCAGCACGCTCGTCAAGACGCGGGTCGCCCGGCGCTTCGCCCTGTGGCTCGTGGTACGCTTCGGGCGCTCGGCGGCGACGGTCATCCTCTGCTTCATCGTCATCAACATCGTCCTCTCGGCCTTCATCTCCGCGACCACGGCCAAGGCCACCATCCTCCTCCCCGTCTTCATGGTGATCGCCGCCATCTACGGCGCCACCGGGGGCAAGAACAGGAACAACATGGGCCGCAACCTCGCGCTCCAGAACCTCTTCCAGATCAACATCGGCGCCTCGGGCTTCATCACCGGGTCGGGCGCCAACCTGCTGGCCGGGTCGCTGATGGCCGGCGCCGCGGGCTGGACGCTCTTCAGCTTCCAGGACTGGTTCGTCGCCGCCTTCCCCCTCGCCCTCCTCCTCATCCTCCTCGGCTGGTTCGTCGGCGTCAAGCTCGTCTTCCCGCTGCGCCCCGGCGAGCGCCGCCCGCGCCTCGAGGGGGGCATCGAGCGCATGAGGCAAGAACTGCGCGCCATGGGCCGGATGACCGCCGCCGAGTACAAGGCCATCGCCATCTTCGCCGTCGTCCTCGCCCTCTGGGCCACCGACAAGCAGCACGGCGTCAGCCAGACCACCGTCGCCTTCGCCGGGGCGGTCGTCGCGCTACTCCCCCGCGTCGGCATCGTCAACTGGAACGACGTCGACATCCCGTGGCACCTCATGCTCTTCTCCGCCGGGGCCTACACCCTCGGCGCCGGCCTCGACGCCACCGGCCTCCCCGCCACGCTCGTCGACGCCGCCCTCGGCTCGCTGGGCGTTGACGCCTCCACCCCCTACGCCGTCATCTACGCCATCCTCACCTTCGTCATGCTCTTCAGCGCCATCCTCTTCCAGTCCAAGACCATGCGCGTCCTCGTCTTCATCCCCATCGCCCTGGGCATCGAGCAACGCTTCAACTACCCGCCCCTGAGCCTCGCCTTCCCCCTCGCGCTGCTCACCGAGCACGTCTACGTCCTCCCCTTCAACAGCAAGCCCGCCCTCCTCCTCTACAACACCGGGCAATACAGCTGGAGCGACACCTTCAAGTTCGGCCTCGTCATGATGACCCTCTCCTGGGTCATGATCCTCCTCTGGGGCGAGACCGTGCTGCGCTGGCTAGGATACACCCGGGCGCTCCTCTGACGATGATCGAGCTGCACGCCAAGATACACGACCGCTTCTCGATAGAATTCAAGATCGGGTTCGTCGCCAGGAAAAGGCGCGAGATAAGCGACTTCGTCATGAGCACGTGGATATTCATCCCCGGCACCCTCGACATCAACCCCTTCACCTACGGGAAAGACGCCTTCTACCGCGACATCAAGTCATACCTCCGCCTCATCACCCCCGTCTACCCCCTCGCCGGGATCGCCCGCCCGGGCGACGACCCCGCCCGCCTCCTCGAGGAGGCCGCCCGGCGACTGCTCGACCCCCGCGCCCGCCCCGACGACGCCGCCCGGCACCGCGCGCGGGTCAACATGTTCGCCTCCATACTCAAGAGCGCCCTCCGCGACGAGCTGGCGCACGTCAAGCAAAACCCCGTCGAGGAAGACACCCGCTACCTCTGCCGCGAGTACGCCCGCGACGTCGCCCGCGTCACGACCGCCTACCGCCGCCTCGGGCGCCTCGTCAACCTCCCCACCGTGCCGCGCGCCTGCATCGAGCACCACCGCACCGGAGACGAGTTCATCAGCAACGCCATCGAGCAAAACACGCACGCCCTCCTCGCCTACCTCGACGGGATATACCCCGACCCCGCCGACCCCGTGAAAGAGGCCCCGCGGCAACTCCTCCGCGACGAGGTCGCCTACAAGCGCGCGCGCGGCTACCCCCGCGTGAAAGAGAACGACGACGGGGAAAACAGGGACTTCATCGCCCGCGCCGGCCTCCTCAAGCGACACGTCGAGGCGGACCTCTTCCTCGCCGCCCGCAAGCGCAGCAACACCTTCGTCATCGAGCAACTGCTCTTCAGCCTCGCGGCGGGCCTCGCCATGATCTTCGCCACCGCCGTCGCCTTCGCCGTCCAGCGCGAGTACGGCAACTTCACCATGCCCCTCTTCGTCGCCCTCGTCGTCAGCTACATGCTCAAGGACAGGATCAAGGAACTCGCCCGCCACTACTTCGCCCACAACCTCGGCACGCGGTACTTCGACCACAAGACCCGCATCAGCCACCGCGAAACGCCCCTCGGCTGGAGCAAGGAAGGCGTCGACTTCATCGCCGCGGGAAAGGTGCCGGCGGCCGTCACCGCCATCCGCGACCGCTCACCCCTCCCCGGCGAGCGGGGCGCCGAGGAAAAAGTCCTCCTCTACCGCGAGCGCGTCCAGTTCAAGCGCAAGCAACTGCCCGGCGACTACTCCTTCCCCGGCATACACGACATCATCCGCTTCAACGTCTCCGAATTTTGCCGCAAGATGGACAACCCCGCCGTGCCCCTCCACTTCATGACCGACACCGGCGAGCGACGCGTCATCCAGGGCGACAAGGTCTACTACCTCAACTTCATCATGCAATGCCGCTACGAGAAACAACTCGAGTACAAGCGCTACCGCGTCGTTTTCAACCGCGCGGGCATCATCTCCCTCGACACCCCGTGATTCAATTACGAATTACGAATTACGAATTACGAGATCGCGGCAAAGGCACGGGATTTTTTTCGATAACCCGCCCCGCGACCCGGGCAAATCGCCGGGAGGCCGCGTCCGGGAGGTCACGCCAACGCCTTGCGTTTTTTTTCTTCCATAATTTGGCATTTAAAAATTATCATTAACTTCGCGGGCGTTGCACAATACACATGAAAACTGTTTATCTTATGAACGTGACGCACTTTTTTAGGGGAAACAAGGGGAGAAGCCGACCGTCAAGCTGGTCTTCGCCCGGGACTTTTCCCTCACCTACAAGAACAACGTGGAGGTCGGCACCGCCGACGTCACCCTCCACGGCAAGGGTCACTACAAGGGGCGGAAGACCGTGACGTTTAACATCGCGCGATAAAAAAGCCCCGCCCCGGTAACGATGGACGTTTAACGCTTTGAAACGATGAAAACAAAAAATTTATTCCTCGTGATGATCGCGGCGACGGCGATAGCCCTTGCCGGTTGCGGCAAAGACGACCCCGCTCTCGTGCAGGTTAGCGACGTGACACTCGACCAACTGACGCTCGCGCTCGTTGTTGGTGAAAGCGAAACGTTAACGGCAATGGTAAATCCCGATGACGCCGTCGACAAAACCCTAACATGGACGAGCAGCGCACCGGGGGTAGCCACCGTCGCGGATGGCACGGTAACGGCGATAGCCAAAGGCATAACGACCATCACCGCCGCCAACGCCAACGGCAAGGCGGCCACCTGCGAGGTCACGATTGAATATATAGTTGAAACCGTGCCGGTACCCAGGGGAACTTTCCTCATGGGTAGCCCGGCCGTCGAGCCGAACAGGTATCCTGATGAAACACAGCACAAGGTAACGCTCACCAGAGATTACTGGATGAGCAAGTACCCGATAACCAACGTCCAGTATGCCGAATTTCTGAACGATGCCGGAATTGATGACACGGGCGCGAAAGCAGCCATTCAAGGAGGTGAGACATTGATACAGCCGAGTAGTGGCTTTTATGATTGGGGACTGCACCATAACGGCAACCGGTGGGATCCCGCGGCGGGTTATGAAAATCATCCCGTGATTTTTGTAAGCTGGTACGGGGCGAAAGCCTACGCCGAATGGGCAGGCGGCGACCTGCCGACAGAAGCGCAATGGGAACGCGCGGCACGCGGCGGCGTTGAAAACATGCCTTTCGGCGTGGGGAACGGCAAAGTGTTGACAAGCGACATGACAAACTTTTATGGAACTTATCCTTATGATTTCAACGGCGGCGGAAGTTATAATGACGCGTCCGGCGTCTACGTGGGTAGTACCACGGTTGTAGGCGCCTATTCGGCTTATGCCAATGCCTACGGGCTGCATGACATGCACGGCAACGTGTTTGAGTGGTGTTTGGATCAGTGGGATGGCAGTGACAACTATGCAGGTTTACCGGCGACAGACCCTGTTTGTACAGAAGGTTCGTACCGCGTGCTGCGCGGCGGCTATTGGAACAGCAGCGCCCAGTACTGCCGCTCCGCTTTTCGCGACGTCGGCAATCCCGGCCGCCGCCGCAGCATCGTCGGCTTCCGCGTGGTGTTTTGTCCTTAGTCCAAAATCTCCGGTGAATGCAGGGGACGCCGAAGGTGTCCTCCAAATCCTTAACTTGACGGCATCGGGCTGAAGCCCGATGCCGTCGATTTTAAGAATTAAGGTGCTCTGAAAGAGCACCAAGCAATAGCGTAGGGCAACGCCCTACGAATAGTCATCCGATGGAGAACAAGCAGGCTGAAAACCTGCAAGCCAATACAATGCCATATGGTACTACACTATTGCTTACGCCCCTTCAGGGCTTGCTGAATAGTATGATCCGGTTCGTGGGGCGTTTCCCCACGCTATTGCTTGACGGGCCTTCAGCCCTTAACTTGATGACATTGGGCTGGAGCCTACGCCGAGCGGGGCCTCGTAATTCGTAATTGAATCAAGCCGATTAATTTTTCAGGCACCCGATCGGGACGATTAAAACGCCGTCTCTCCCGCGATAGGCAAATTGCCCGCCGGTTAACACGAGCAAAAACGAGGGGTCGCGCATTTTGCCCGTGTCTATTTTCTCCTTCAATTTTATTTGAATGCAAAGACACGAGAAACTCCCGAATTTGGCGAACTTTCACTCCCTGATTTGGCCGGGCCTTCGGCAAATTACGAATTACGAATTACGAGAACGGCATTGACCGGCACCCCGTAATTCGTAATTGGGACGGGGCAACCTGTCCCCGTAATTCGTAATTGACTCACTCTTCCGCGAGTCCCCGCCCGGTTTTTCTGATCTCGTCCTTTTCCCTGAGGGAGGCGAGCACCTTGTCGAGCACGCCGTTGATAAAACCGGCGCTCTTGGCGGAGCAGTAGCACTTGGCGATCTCGATGTACTCGTCAAAGGTGACCTTCACGGGGATGGAGGGGAAGCGCTTGAGTTCGGTGAGGGACATGTTCAGGATGATTTTCTCCACGTCCGGGACGCGCTCGATATCCCAGTTATTGGTGAAGCTATCGACGAGGCGAATATTTTCCTCCGCGTCGAGGATGCACTTCCTGAGGAGGTTCTTGGCGAACTCCTCGTCGTCCTCGTTATAGAGGTCGATGAAGAAGACCTCCCGGTCGTCGTCCTCCCGGAGGAGCTTCACGGTCTTGTAGGCGATGCTGAGGACAAGCTCGAGGTCATCGTTCCAGTAGATGCTCTTTTCTTCCATCGCCTGCTCGAAGCCCTCGTCAGTGGCGATCAAGTTGCTGATCATCGAGAGCACCACCCGCCTGTGATCCTCGCGCGTGACCTCTTCCCTGGCCATGTAAGCGGTATAGAAATCCGCTTCCAGCAGGCTATTGTAGAGATTCGTGATCACCTCCGGGCAGTCGGCGAGCGAGACGAGGCGATTCTTGACCCGCGTGTTAAAGATCTTGTTCTCGGCGATCCACCGGATCACGGGATTATCGACAAAGCGCGTGTTGGGATTCAGGTCCCCGGGCGAGGCCAGCCTGCGGTTTCTCGCCGCGTCGATCTTCAGAAAGGCTTTCCGCTGGATTTCGGTGATCAGCAAGAACACGTGGTAATACAGATCCGTGCTCTTGGAGATGCTCTTGAACAACTCTTTTTCAGTCTCCACGATGGTCATCCCGTCCCGCTTGACGAAAGCGTAGAGGAGTTGTAAAACTTTTACCCTGATTAATCTTCTACTTGTCATGAAATAAGAACCATATTTTACGGGGGCAAAAGTAATAATTTTACCGGATACGACGCGACGCGGACGGAAAATATTCCTACTTTTGACGGGACTTTTTAGAAATATCGAGCATGATAAAGAGTATTCGCATTCACAATTACGCGCTGATCGACGGGGTAGAGGTCGAGATGGGGCCGGGTTTCTCGGTCATCACGGGCGAGACGGGCGCGGGCAAGTCGATCCTGCTGGGGGCCATCGGCCTGACCCTGGGCAACCGGGCGGACGCGTCGGTGATCATGGACAAGGGGCGGAAATGCGTGACGGAGGTCACGTACGACGCCGGGGGCTACGCCCTGCGGGAGTGGTTCGAGGAGAACGACCTCGACTACGCCGACGAGGTGGTGGTGCGGCGGGAGATCCACGCCGACGGCCGCTCGCGCGCCTTCATCAACGACACGCCGGCCAGCAACAAGACGCTGAAAGAGCTGGGGCAGTACCTCGTGGACATCCACTCGCAGCACCAGTCGCTGCTGATCGGGCAACCGGGCTACCAGGTGGAGGTGCTCGATCGCTTCTGCGGCAACCGGGCCGCGCTGGAAGAGTACCGCGAGCGCTACAAGCTGTTCCGCGCCCTCGAGCGCGAGCGGGACGAGCGGGCGCGGCAGCGCGAGGAGGCGGCGCGCGAGGAGGAGTTCCTGCGCTTCCAGTTCAACCGCCTCGAGGCGGCGCGCCTGCGGGAGGGGGAACAGCGGGAGCTGGAAGAGGAGTTGTCGCTGCTCGCCCACGCGGAGGGGATCAAGGCCGCCCTCGAGGGGCTATCCCTCGCGCTGACCGGCGCGGGGGAACCCGTGGTGCAGGTGTTGCGCGGCTGTCGCCACCGCCTCTCCCCCGTCGAGGGGGTGTTGAAGGAGGCGGGCGAGTACGGCGAGCGCTTGCAGTCGGTGATCCTCGAGCTGCAAGACATCGCCGGGGAGGCCGAGCGGCGCGCGGAACGAGTGGAATTTTCCGCCGAACGCGCGCGAGAGGCGCAAGCGCGGCTGGACGAGTTGTACGACCTGCTCCACAAGCACCGGGCGGCGGACGTCGACGAGCTGATCCGCCTGAGGGACTCGCTGGCCGGGCGCCTGCGGGAGGCGGGTGAATACGAGCGCCGGGAGGAGGAGCTGGCCGCCCGCGCGCGGCAAGCGGAGGCGGAACTGGACGCGCTGGCCCAGCGGCTGCACGACGCGCGGGCGGGCGCCGCCGGGGCGCTCGAGGAGGAGATGCGCGCCCTGCTGGTGGAGCTGGGGATGCCGCACGCGCGCTTCTCGGTGGCGGTGGAGGGGCTGCCGGGTTACGCCCCCGCGGGCAGGGACAACGTCAGGTTCTTTTTCTCGGCCAACAAGAACCACGAGCCGGGCGAGCTATCCCGCGTCGCGTCCGGGGGCGAGATCTCCCGCCTGATGCTCTCCATGAAATACATCCTCTCGCGCGACAAGCTGCTCCCGGCCATCATCTTCGACGAGATCGACACGGGCGTCTCCGGCGAGATCGCCCACCGCGTGGCCACGATGCTCAAGCGCATGTCCGCGCGCGCGCAGGTGATCAGCATCTCGCACCTGCCGCAAATCGCCGCCACCGGCGACCTGCACTTCAAGGTCTACAAGGAGGACGGCCCGCGGGGCACCCTCTCGCGCGTCAAGCGCCTCTCCGACCCGGAGCGCGTCACGGAAATCGCCGCCATGATCAGCGGGAGCGCCATCAGCGAGGTGGCCCTCGAGAACGCCCGCCTGCTCCTGCGGCAGGGGCGCTCCCCCGGTTGTTAGTTATTTGGGCATAAATTAAGGGGCGCGCGGGCGCCGTTTCCCGCGATCTTCGCGTAGCTTCGCGACGTGAAAAAAAGGAAAACACATGGGGAAAAAACAAGAGTATAATTACCGGTCGTTACAAACCGAGTACGGCAAGATGCCGCCGCAGGCCCTCGACCTCGAGGAGGCGGTGCTCGGCTCGCTGATGCTCGAGAAAGACGCCTTCATCACGGTGAGCGACCTGCTGAAGCCGGACTGCTTCTACAAGGAGGCCCACCAGAAGATCTACCAGGCCGTGCAATCACTCGCGATCAACAGCGAGCCGATCGACCTGCTGACCGTCAGCGAGGAGCTGAAGCGCGGGGGCAACCTCGAGGCGGTGGGGGGCTACTACTACCTCTCGCAACTGACGTCGCGGGTGGCCTCGGCCGTCCACATCGAGTTTCACGCCCGGATCATCGTCCAGAAATACATCCAGCGGGAGCTGATCCGCGTCTCCACCGAGGTGCAGGCCAGGGCCTACGACGACGCCACCGACGTGGCCGACCTCGTGGACATGGCCCAGAAGATGGTCTTCGAGATCGCCGAGGGCAACATCAAGAAGGAGACCTCCCCCATCGACGTGCTCATCGACCAGGCGGTGAAAAACATCGAGGCGGCGGGCGCGCGGCCCGACGGCATGAGCGGCATCCCCTCCGGGTTCGTCGCGCTGGACGAGATCACCTCCGGGTGGCAGCCCTCCGACCTCGTGATCATCGCCGCCCGCCCGTCGATGGGCAAGACGGCGTTCGTCCTCTCGATGGCCCGCAACATGGCCGTGGAGCACGGCGTGCCGATCGCCGTCTTCTCGCTCGAGATGTCCTCCATCCAGCTCGTCAACCGGCTTATCTCGAGCGAGACGGAGCTGGGGTCGGAGAAGATCCGCAACGGCCGCCTCACCACCGCCGACTGGCAGCAACTCCACGCCAAGATCGCCCGCCTCGTCAAGGCGCCCATCTACGTGGACGACACGCCCGCCCTCTCCATCTTCGAGCTGCGCGCCAAGTGCCGCCGCCTCCAGCAGCGCTACGGGATCAAGGCGCTGGTCATCGACTACCTCCAGCTCATGACCGCCGGGGCCGACACGCGGGGCAACCGCGAGCAGGAGGTCAGCACCATCTCCCGCCAGTTGAAGATCATCGCCAAGGAGCTGAACATCCCCGTCATCGCCCTCTCGCAGCTCAACCGCGGGCTGGAACAGCGGGACATCAAGAAGCCCATGCTCTCCGACCTCCGCGAGTCGGGGGCCATCGAGCAGGACGCGGACATGGTGATCTTCATCCACCGCCCGGAGCGATTCGGCGTCGAGACCGACGACGAGGGCAACAGCCTCCGGGGCATCGCCGAGATCATCATCGCCAAGCACCGCAACGGGGCCGTCGGCGACGTCGTGCTCCGCTTCCGCAAGGAGCTGGCCCTCTTCACCAACCTCGAGAGCAACTCCCCCTTCGCGGGCACCTCCGCGATCTCCGTCAGCAAGCCCGCCAAGAGGGGCGCCGCCGCGAAAACCGCGAAAAAGATGACCTCCGCGGCCAGCGACACCGGCGACCGCGTGCCCCTCGACACGGGATTCGAGGGGGCGAGCGACTTCTTCGACAAGCGACGCGGGGGGGACGAACCCGTGCCCTTCTAAACGCCGCGCGCCATGAAGGACAGGCTACTCTTTTGGGTCAAGTACTACCTCCTGTGGATCGTCGCCGCGTGGGCGGCGCGCGCCCTCTTCCTCTGCTACCAGTGGCGGGAGACGGCCGGGCTGGCGTGGGGGGATCTTTGCATGGTCTTCTGGAAGGGGACGCGCATGGATCTCTCGCTGGGGGGATACGTCATGCTGGTGGTCTCGCTCGTGCTGGCCGCGGGGGCGTTCCTCCCCGTCCGCCGGGCGCTGGACGCGTTGACGGTCGCGCTGCTGGCCGCCGCCGGGCTGGTGGCGATCGGCGACCTCGAGGTGTTCCGCAACTGGGGCTACCACGTCGACGCCACCCCGCTCCTCTACGCGAGGACGCCGGGGGCGATGCTCGCCTCCACGCCCGCGTGGCTGGTAGCGGGGCTGCTGGCCCTCTGGGCGGCGTGGGTGGCGGGCTTCTACCTGCTCTACCGCCGGGCGGTGGCCCCCTCCTTGAAGAAGGGGCGGGGGACGTGGCGTCACGCGGCGCTCTTCCTGCTGCTGGGCGGCGCGATGGTGATCCCCGCGCGCGGCGGGTTTAACGTGGCGCCCATGAACGCCAGCTTCGTCTTCTTCCACCCCGCGAACATGTACGCGAACCAGGCGGCGATCAACCCCGCGTGGAACTTCCTCTACGAGGTGGCGCACCTCGGCAACCTGAAGGGACACTTCACCTTCATGCCCCCGGTGGAGGCGCGTCGGCGGGTCGACTCGCTCTACCGGGGGGCGGGGGCGGGCGATTTCCCCCGCGTCCTCCGCGTCGCGCGCCCGAACGTGGTGGTGCTGCTGCTCGAGACGTTCACGGCCAACGCCTGGGACGTGATGACGGAGACGCGCGCCGCGGCCCGCGAGGGGATCCACTTCTCCAACGTCTACGCCACCGGCAACCGCTCCGACCGGGGGATCTCCGGCGTCATCAGCGGCTTCCCGGCCTACCCCGGCGCCTCCCTCCTGAAGTACCCGGGGAAGATGCACCGCCAGCCCCGCCTCTCGCTCGACCTCGAGCGCGCCGGGTACTCCACGGCCTTCTACTACGCGGGCGACCTTAACTTCGGGGGCTTCCGTTCCTACGTCACGATGAGCTTCCAGCGCGCCGTCACGGAGGACGACTTCTCCGGCGAGGCCATCGAGCGGCGATTCAAGTGGGGCGTGCACGACGAGTACATGCTCGACCGCCTCCACGACGACCTCGCCGGCGCCCCCTCCCCCGCCCTCCGCGTGGCCTTCACGCTGAGCAGCCACGAGCCGTTCGAGGTGCCCGGCCCGGTGATCGTCCCCGGCGACGGGCGCGAGGCCCGGCTGCTGAACGCCATCGCCTACACGGATCGCTGCCTCGGGCAGTTCTTCCGCCGCTGCAAGCAGTCCGGCGCATGGGACAGCACGCTGTTCGTCCTCGTCGCCGACCACGGCACGCGCCACGTCGGCGACCTCGCACCGCACGACCCCGCCGCCTACAAGATCCCGGTGATCTTCACGGGTGGCGCCATGCGCGCCAGGGATTCGGTCGTGACGACGCTCGGCTCGCAGACCGACGTGGCCGCCACGCTGCTCGCCCAGCTCGGGATCGACCACTCCCGTTACCGCTACAGCAAGAACCTGCTCGACCCGCACGCCCTCCCCTTCGCCTATTACGCCTACACGCACGCCGCCGCCCTCCTCGACCCCCGCGGCGCCTGCATCCTCGACCTGAAAGGATGGAAAAACCTCGGCGATAACCACGACCCCGACAGCCGCCGGACGCTGGAAGCCTACCTGCAGGTGGTCGACGGGGAATTCAAGGGGGATTAGGCAGGGCGGGGCAGGGCTTGCCCTGCCCAAATTACGAATTACGAATGACGTTGTTGCAACGGAGCGCTAGATATGAATTTAGCTAACTCCGTTGCTACTTCTTCATACTACTTTGTAAGAATCGGGCATACCCATCCCGGTAAACTTATTCAA
>JAISAV010000109.1 GCA_031266545.1 Odoribacteraceae bacterium
TGGGCGGTAACCCCTACCGCGACGGGAGTTTCGAGTACTACGTCAACGAGAAGATTCGAGACAACGATGCGAAGGCCACCGGCCCCTTCATCATGGGCTGCCTCGAACTGGGCAAGTAACACGCTTAACACAAACACGGGATGAAACGGGTGATCGGTATCGCATGCCTCCTCGCATTGCTGGCGGGCATGCGGGAGATGACGGCGCAGGAAACGCTCCGCGTGATGCTCTCCGGCAGTGGCCTCGGCGACGAGGTGGAATGGGACTTCTTCTGCACGGCAGGCGCACGGTCGGGGAACTGGGAGAAGATCGTCGTGCCCGCGCAGTGGGAACTACAAGGCTTCGGCGAGTACACCTACGGCCGCTGGTACAAGGAGAAGGGAGGACGTCCCTCCACGGAGGAGGGGATCTACCGCCGCTCGTTCCACGCTCCGGCGGCGTGGAAGGGCCAGCGCGTGCATATCGTCTTCGAGGGGGTGATGACCGACGCTGCGGTCTCGATCAACGACCGTCCCGCCGGGGAGACACACCGCGGCGGCTTCTACCGCTTCGCTTACGAGATTTCCGACAAGCTGCATTATGATGGGGAAAACACCATCGAGGTGAAGGTCTCTAAGCACTCGGCCAACCCCTCGGTTAATGCCGCGGAACGCCGCGCCGACTGGTGGCTCTTCGGCGGGATCTATCGCCCGGTTTATTTAGAAATACTACCCCCCGCGTCGATCGATCATGTGGCCGTGGACGCCCGCCACGACGGGAGCGTCGCCATTCGCACGACGCTCCGCGGGGCGCAAACCGGCCAGCGCCTACGGGCGACGATCAGGCCACTCGTCGGGCAGGGAACGTTCGACACGGCCGGGATGCAACTGGCGCACGGGGATGTCCGGCGCACCGTGCTCTCCCACGCATGGAAGGGCGTGCGCCCGTGGAACCCGGAAGACCCCAACCTTTACGTGCTGACCCTTAGCCTCGAGGACGAGCGGGGCAAGCTCCTGCACGTGCGGGAGGAACGTATCGGCTTCCGCACCGTGGAGTTCCGCCGCGCGGACGGTATCTACGTGAACGACGTGAAGATCCAAATGAAAGGCATCAACCGTCACTCTTTCTGGCCCGACGGCGGGCGGTGCACGAACTGCGCCATCAGCGTGCAAGACGCCTTTTTAATAAAGGAGATGAACATAAACGCCGTCCGCTCGCACTACCCACCGGACACGCACTTTCTCGACGCTTGCGACTCGCTGGGTCTCTTCGTGATCGACGAGCTGGCCGGTTGGCAGAACGCCTACGACGCACGGGTGGGCGCCCGCCTGCAACAGGAGATGGTAGACCGCGACGTCAACCATCCCTCCGTGATCCTTTGGAGCAACGGCAACGAGGGAGGATGGAACGTGGCCCTCGACGCCGGTTTTGCCGAGCACGACCCGCAACGGCGTCACGTGATCCACCCGTGGGCCGACTTCGACGGGATCGACACCCACCACTACCCCGCCTACCTCACCGGCGTGGTGCGCCTCGCGAACGGTTACGACGTCTTTATGCCGACGGAATTTATGCACGGGTGCTACGATCAGGGGCATGGCGCCGGGCTGGAAGACTTCTGGGATCGCTACAAGGTGCACCCCCTTTTCGCCGGGGCTTTTATGTGGGACTTTAGCGATAACGCCGTCAAGCGCACGGACCGAGGCGATACGCTCGACTCCGCCGGGGAACTGGCCGCCGACGGGATCCTCGGCCCCTACCGCGAAAAAGAAGGAAGTTATTATACCGTGCGGGAGGTGTGGGCGCCCGTACAGTTCGCCCCGCTCTATATCACCCCCTCCTTCCGCGGCGATTTCTACATCACGAACGAGTACTTATACACGAACCTCTCCCGCTGCTCGGCGCGCTACAAACTGTTCCGTGTCGACTCCCCGTGGCGAGGCGGCGAGCAACGGGAAGTACACGCAGGGGAGATAACCTTGCCGTCCCTCGACCCCGGGGAACGGGGCAAGTTGCATCTCTCGTTGCCGGAAGACTTTTTCGAGGCAGACGTGTTGGAAATAACCGCTTACGATCCCTACGGCCGGGAGATATGCACGTGGAGTTGGCCCGTGGCTTACGCCGGGGAGTACGCCACTACTCATCTCCCCCCGCCTCGCGGCGAAGCGCCCGCCAGCTACCGGGAGGAGGGCGACCGCGTGCTCCTGTTGGCAAGAGGTATGGAAATCACCTTTGACAAGGGGACGGGCATGATGGCCCGCGTCGTGCGGGATGGCCAGTCCCTCTCCTTTGGCAACGGCCCGGTGCCCGTCGGCATGAATGCCGTCTTCAAAAGCTACCGCATGCGGATCGAGGGAGGCGACGCCCTCTTCACGGCCCGCTACGCCGGGGCCATCGATTCGATACAGTGGCGCCTGACCCCCGCCGGGTTGCTCAAGATGAGCGCCGTGATGCTCGACCGCGCCTCGGGAGGCGAGGGCTTCGACGCAGCGCTGACCGAGGAGAACATCTATAACTTCGGCTTCTCGTTTGACTTCCCAGAGGAACGCGTGACGGGCATGACGTGGTTCGGGCGAGGCCCCTATCGCGTGTGGAAAAATCGGATCAAGGGCACGAGACATGGTCGCTGGACGAAAGGATACAACAACACCATGACGGGCGCCTCGTTCGAAAATTTAGTGTACCCGGAATTTAAAGGCTACCACGCCAACCTCTACTGGGCGACACTAGAGACCCGCGAGGGCGACTTCACCGTGATGAGCGAGAGCGACGGCCTTTTCCTGCGCGTGTTTACCCCCGCGGAGCCAGCAGCGTCACGCGACAGGGCGTTGCCCCCGTTCCCGCCGGGCGACATCTCTTTCCTGTACGACATCCCGGGGATGCGCGACTTCAAACCGTTGTCCCAGCACGGCCCCTCGGCCCAACCCGGCTCGATCCGTGTGAAGAAGGGGGACGAGGGCATAGTCATGACCCTGTGGTTCGATTTCACGGCGGGAATGGCCGACGAATCCCCGGCCCCCCGCTGGCCCGACGCACGGGTAGAAGCCCGGCCGTGGACGCGGTGGTGGTGG
>JAISAV010000115.1 GCA_031266545.1 Odoribacteraceae bacterium
CCCGTCACCGGGTTGACCGTCCTGGGCCGCGGCCAAGTCGTGTTCGACGGCGCGGACGCGCGATTCCGCGAGTGGGGCAACATCGTGATGCCCGTCAACTATACCGATGAGAGCCTCGCACCCACGCACCTCGTCGTCGTTTTCTCGTCCAGCAAGGAGGGCGACCTCTTCAAGGGGGCCAGCGGTAGCAAGCTGACCGTGGACAACGTGGTACTAAACTATTAAAACAGGAGAGTCATGAAATCATTGATATACTGCATCGCCTTGCTCCTCGGGAGCCTCTCCCTGCAGGCGCAGGAACTCGCGTCCCCGGGCAACGAGAAAGCCGCGGCGGAAAAGATCGCCCCCCTGATCAGCGTGGGCATACAATTGGGCACCGACATCGGGGGGGCCGTCCCCGTCCCCTTCAAATACCTGCCGAAGACCTACAACCCTTACCCCCACCTGAACCTCTCGCTGGGCGGGCGGGTCAGCGCGCTGCTCGACCCCTCGTGGAGTGTCGGCGCGGAGGTCACGTACAAGACCCTTAACCTCAACGCCGACGCGCGCGTGAAAAACCAGAAGTTCCAGGACAAGGAGAACATCCAGTACTTCACCGGGAGCGCCAACATGCAACAGCGCTTCACGATCGTGGAGTTCCCCGTCTACGCCAAGTACCACTTCCGGGGGAAGAACGACCGGGTGCTGCTGGGCCTGTACAACGCGTGGACGCTGGACGGGCTTTTCCGCGTCGAGCCGTTAAAAGGCTTTATCGGGTCGGAGGCCGACCGCTTCGACGCGAAGATGGATGCGAAGATGGACGAGATGCGCTTTGACGAATCCCTCGGCACGTGGGACATCGGCCTGCTGTGCGGCTACGAGCGCCAGATTTTCCCGCGGCTCGACATGGGGATCCGCTTCTCGTGCGGGTTCAAGGATATCTTCAAGCACGGTAACAAGTACTTTGATTATAGCATGATCCACATGCGCGGCAGCGTGGTGTTAAGCTACGATCTCGCCCGGTTTTCCGTGAAGAGGAGCTAACACCCCTCCCCGCGGGGCGCCGCCGTCCACTTGTACAGCTTGTCGCCCCGCCGCAACAAGACCCCCGAGGGCATGGAGAAGATCGCCCCCTTCTCCACCCTCTCCACGGGGTCAACTTCCAGCCGCAACTCGCGGACGACCAGTTCCTCCGCGCCCGTCGTCGGGCCGACGACCAGCACCTCGTCCCCCACGCGCAACTCGCCGGATTCCAGCTTAAATTCTCCCACGCGCAGGTGCGTGTAATAGTTAGTCACCTTGCCGACGTACTCCTTGCGCCGCGTGGCCTTCGAGCCGTGCACCTCGCTCCACTCGCCCAGCCGCCGGCCGAGGTAGTAACCGTCCCAGAATCCGCGATTAAACACCGTCGCCAGCCGTCGCCGCCACGCCTCGACGTCGGCCGTCGCGTAACTCCCGTCCGCGCAAGCGCGGAGCGCCTCGTCGTAACACGCGCAAACCCTCTTGACGTACTCCGCCGGGCGGGCGCGGCCCTCGATCTTGAAGACCCGCACGCCGGCCGCTATCAACTTGTCGAGAAACCCGATCGTGCACAAATCCTTGGGCGACATGATGTACTTGCCGTCCACCTCCAATTCCAGCCCGCTCTCCGCGTCCCTCACGAGATACGACCGGCGGCAAGGCTGAAGACAGGCCCCCCGGTTGGCCGCCGCGTTCATCTCGTGAAGGCTCAGGTAACACTTCCCGGAGACCGCCATGCAGAGCGCCCCGTGGGCGAACATCTCGACGCGCACCAGCCCGCCGCCCGGCCCGCGAATCTCCTCCTCCGCGATCCGGCGAGAAATCCCGGCCACCTGCTCCAGGTCCAGTTCCCGCGCCAGCACCACCACGTCGGCATAACGCGCGTAAAAGCGAAGCGCCTCCGCGTTCGTGATGTTACACTGCGTGCTGGCGTGCACCTCGACGCCCGTCTCCCGCGCGTGCAGGATCGTCGCCATGTCCGAGGCGATGATCGCCGTCACCCCCGCCTCCCGCGCCCCGTCGACGACGCGGCGCATCTTTTCCAACTCGTCTTGGTACACGACGGTATTGACCGTCAGGTAACTCTTCACGCCCTGCCCCGCGCACCGCCGCACGACCTCCCCCAGCTCCGCCAGCGTGAAATTGACCGTCGAGCGGGCGCGCATGTTCAACTCCCCCACGCCGAAATAGACGGCATCCGCCCCCGTCTGCAACGCCGCTTGCAGCGACTCGCGCGACCCCACCGGCGCCATGAGTTCAAAATCTTCTCTCTTCATATCATCTCTCTTTTTACGCGGCAAAGGTAAACATTCCGCCGGAATCGATCACGAAAGCCGGAAAGTTCGCGACCCCGGGTCGGAAAGTTTCGGGCACGTGTCTATAAAAACAGTTTAGTCATTGCCACTATTCTTTTTATGTGATTTAAATTATCTTCGCGGCATAAAAACTTTTTTATCAAGCACAAAATAACAAGGTATCATGAAAAAAATCTTGAAAATCATGGCAAGCACGCTGGCGATAGCAGCGTTTGCCGTGACGACTATCTCCTGCGGCAAGGATGACGATGATGAACCAAACGGCGAGGCGATCCAAAATAACGCGATCACGATCGTCGTCGAGAACGGGGGCGGGTATGGTATGAATTTCGTCGGGAGCCTCGCCGGATGCGTTGTAAAACTGGAGGTTGGGAGTCAAACGCTCGCGGAAACGCTTTTTGGCGTTAACGGGTTCACGCTAAAACTTCCGGCGAGTGTCGACGCTTCGCTTCTCGACGAGATCGGGCGCGGCGGGATACTCCAAGGCTTAACGGTAAGCAATCCCAAGGTGAAAATGGTCACGACGTGGTTGAGGACGTACCAGTCGGAGGAACGCGTAGGTGAATTTTATCATGGAGTCGGGGAGTGGAAAGGATACGCGGTCTACGCGGACGGGAATGTAAATATCACGGGTTCTTTTACCGATAACGCCGGGAAATGGACTTTTAACGCGCAACTAAAAAAGGGATGGAACGTGTTGTATGAAAAAATGATCGAAAAAGAAAACCGGAACGAAAACGAATACGAGGCGGTCACCCGCGTTCCCGAGGGGGCGAGCTGGCGTCTTGACATGAGGAATTAGGAGAAATAACTCCCGTCGTGACAAGATCAGGGCAACTTAAACAAGGACTCTGCTCGGCGTAGGTCAGCACAATGCCGTCAATTTAAGGAATTAATGCCCGCTCTCAGAGAGAGCGTCTCTATTTAGGCAGTAGCCTCAGGCTACTGTATAACGTGATGCATCTTCTTCTCGCCCGCGTTGCGGGCAAATAAAACCTTGCCGACGCTGGGTTATAGAGAAGCCTGCTCTGCAGGCAAGGTTACACGGGCTGCCGGTTACAGTAGCCTGAGGCTACTGCCTATATAGAGATGCCCGCGCTGCAGGCAAGGTGAATCCTTAACTTGACGGCATTGGGCTTCAGCCCGATGTTATCAAGTTAAGGGCTGAAGGCCCACCATAACCCAGCCCAACGCATCGCGTTGGGTAAAATAGATACACCCTCTAACCTGCGCCATGAAGGGACAATATATTGAAAATAAGTATACTGACCCTTCAGAGCGCAATGCGATATGACATATTCATTACCCAATGCGATGCGTTGGGCTGGGATATAACGGGCCTTCAGCCCTTCTCGCCAAGCATTAACCACTAATCACTAACCACTATAACGGCCCTTCAGTTGACGGCTTGGGAATGGGGTGCCTTTGGCCCGCGTTTTTAATCGTGGCTTTCTTGGAGGGGTTCGTCGTTTCCTGTTTCTGTTTCGTCGGCCATTCTCGTTTTTGTCTCGTCGGCCAGCCCCGCTCGCGCCACGCGTGCTTTTTTCGCCCGCGTTTTCCGCGCGCGCAGTTCGCTCCTCTGGCGCATCACCAGTTGGTTGATGATCTCGATCATGACGGCGTAGGCTTTAGGCCCCTTGATCTCCGCGAGGGCGTTGATGCAGGTGACGCACTCCCGGTAGGCCCGTTCGAGGGCGCCGCGGGCTTTCCGCGTGACGCCGATTTCCGTACCGGCCTGCTCCTGATTACGGGCGATGTAGAGGGCGAGAAACTCGTCGTTGCCCGCCTTTAGCTCGTCGAGCCACTCCGCGATGTCGAGAAACGTCAGGCGGGCGCGCGTTTCCGGTTCGTCGAGCTCTTGCGCGAGAGTGGACAGCAGGCCGCTCGCTTGGATATAGGGGAGCGCGACGGGGTTGTGGTAGCACGCCAAGATCATCTCCACCCGCCGGGCGGCCTCGGCCTTCTCCGGGTTAAAGTGGCGCGTGTCGATGCGCACGCGCTCGACGAGGTACCGGTAGGCCTTGTCCCGGCGCTGGTCGGCCTTGATGATCGCCCGCGTGAGGAGGCTCCCGCGCGGTAACTCGAGTACCGCGTCGAAGGCGGCCAGGCAACGCGAGAAATTCTCGCGCCTGACGCTGAACGACGGCGAGTCGCACTTCGCGAACTCCTTTTCAACGAGCGAAAAGTACCCGAAAGCCTCCTCGTTGTGAAACCTGCTCGTGTCCACGTATAAGATTCTTGTTGTCATGGCTCTTTACTTTTCTATATTTCCTTATGTTTATCCCATTATTTATATCATCTGGAATTACCGGAGATATATTTTTTTCTAATTTACTCTTTTTGTATACCAACAAAGATAGTTATTTTTTTGAATTTATATTAGCGGGAATACCCGATAAGATGTTTTTTTTAAAAAATAGCCTGTCGGATATTACCGCTTTATATTTATTTATAAAAATTATCTTATCGGGTATTCCCGCTTTAATAGTTTTTTATATAAATACTTTATCGGGTATCCCCGAAGATAGTTTTTTTAATAAAATCATATGCTCGGGTATTCCCGAAGAAGATATTTTATAATTAAACATATAATCTTTTAAACACGAGGGGGCTAATTTTTAGGCAGGGGATCACTTTTCTTGCTTTGATCGTGGGCCATGCGCGCGGGTCGACCTCGATGACCTCATTGATGACCCGTGCGCGCGCGCCGGGGAAGAAGAGGTGGGGGCATGTCACGCGACCGTGACCCGGCTCAACGTGTCGCGGCGCTTGCGCGGTTCTTTTTTTTTACCTATTTTTGACATTCCAACAGACGAAGTGTTAAATCCATTTATTGCCCATGAAAAAGACCGGTTTTGTATTGATGGTTTTGTTGAGCGCGACGGGGAGCGCGTCGGCTCAAGATGAAAGGATGATTGTTGATGACCAGACGGTTGACCTTTATAACGAGGCGTTGTACCTGTCGGAAAGCGGGGACTACAAGGGGGCGGTGACCAACCTGCTGAAGGCGCTGGAAAGGACGCCCGACGCGCGGGTTATCTACCTGGCCCTCGTCACGCCCTGCTTTAATTCCAACCAGACTACCCTGTTGAAGGAGCAGTTGAAGAAAGCGAAGGCCTATTTCCCCGACGACGACGAGTTTTATTACTACGCGGGGATGATCTACCAGCAGGAGAATAACCAGTCGATGGCCATCCGGGAGTTCTCCCTCGCCATCGCGCGCGGGACGAGGCGGAAATCCCACCTGCTCCCCGCCTGCCACGCGTCCCGGGGGAGCTGCTACCTGAAGCTGGAACAGTTCGACCGCGCGATTGCCGACTACACGAGCTGCCTCGCGCTGGACGGGCAGGCCGCGACCGCGCACGCCAACCGGGGCATCGCCTACTTCAAGACGGGACGCCCGGCCCTCGCCTGCGCGGACTGGAAGAAGGCGAAGGGCCTCGGCGTCACCTCCGTCAACCAGTATCTCGCGAAATATTGTAAATAATGATAGCCATGAAACATGTATTTTTTTTACTCGCGATCGCCGGGGGATGCCTGGCGTTCCCCGCCCCCTCGCGCGCGCAAACGTTCGCGCACGAGCAGTCCAGCACCTACGTTTGGCCGCGGGAGCCGGAGGTGCGACGGCAACTCTACCGGTGGCAAAACTTGAAGTTCGGGATGCTGATCCACTGGGGGCTGTACTCCCAACTGGGCATCGTGGAGTCGTGGTCGATCTGCTCCGAGGAGGAGGAGTGGATCCCCCGCGACAGCACCGTCTCCTACGACGCGTACAAGCGCGCCTACTGGGCCACGATCGACGCCTTCAAGCCGGAACGCTTCGACCCGCTCGCGTGGGCGCGGGCCGGGAAACGGGGGGGGATGAACTACGTGGTCTTCACGACCAAGCACCACGACGGGTTCGCCCTCTTCGACACGCGGCAGAGCGATTTTTCCATCCTGCACGGGGCCTTCAAGGACGACCCGCGGGCCAACGCGACGCGGGAGGTCTTCAACGCCTTCCGGCAGGAGGGGTACATGATCGGGGCTTACTTCTCGAAGCCCGACTGGCACTCCCCCTACTACTGGTGGGATCGCTACGCCACGCCCAACCGGAACAAGAATTACAGCATCGCCAAGAACCCGTGGCGGTGGGAGAAGTTCAAGGAGTTTACCTATAACCAGATCGAGGAACTCGTCAACGGCGACTACGGGAAGGTCGACATCCTCTGGCTGGACGGCGGCTGGGTGTGCCCCCAGCGCGGGTCGCGCCGGGAGGGACAGGATATCGACATGCCCCGGATCGCGGCGATGGCCCGGGGCTACCAGCCGGGCATCCTGATCGTGGATCGCACCGTGGAGGGGGAGTTTGAAAATTACCAGACGCCGGAACGGGGCGTGCCGCCGGGGCGCCTGACGGAGCCGTGGGAGAGCTGCATCCCGCTGGGGAACGACTGGGGGTACGTGCCGTCGGACGTTTACAAGAGCCCCGCGCGGGTGATTCACACCCTCGTGGAGATCGTCGCGAAGGGGGGCAACCTGCTGCTGGGGATCGGGCCGAAAGCGGACGGGACGCTGCCCGACGAGGTGGTCGAGCGCCTCGAGAAGGTGGGCGAGTGGCTCGCCGTCAACGGCAAGGCCATCTACGACACGCGGAGCGTCCACGCGTTCCGGGACGGCAACACGTGGTTCACGGCCGGCGAGGAGGGCGCGATCCTGTACGCCATCGCCTGCCTCGAGGAGGGGGAAGCGCTCCCGCGCGAGGTTTCGTGGCGGGGGAACGTGCCGCCCCCCGGCAGCCGCGTGACCTGCCTGCAAACGGGCAAAACGGCGCGGTGGAAAAAAGGGAGCGACGGCCTCGTCACCGTCACGTTGCCCGCCGGGCTGCCGGCCGGGTTGCCGGCCGTCGCCTTCTCGTGGCCGTCGCCGGGCGCGAACGACTAAAAAACCCCTCCCCGCTCCCCGGGATAGAGTGAGACCCGGGGGAAGGGAGGGGTGCTTAATTTAACAGATGAAAGTAATAATGGATTAAGCGCCCACTACCTCTTTAAAACGGCCAGCCCGCGGTTCTCTCCCTTGCCGCGGGCCGGTTTTTTTCCCGAAACAGGGGGGCATTTCGATTTTTTATCGTTTCGTCACGCTTATCAACGCGGGCGCGGGCTGATGCTGTCAGGTGAAGGGGCATTATAGTGGTTAGTGGTTAATAGTGATTAGTGGTTAGCGAGAAGGGGCGCACAAGTAGTCGGAAGATTACGGGGATAACCATAAAAAACCCCGAAGGGGTGTCCGGCAATAGCGTGGGGCAACGCCCCACGGATGGTCACCCGATGAATAACAAGCAGGCTGAAAGCCTGCGAACCAACACGATACTTATACTATTGCTTACGCCCTTTCAGGGCTTGGTGAATCGTATGATCCGGTTCGTGGGGCGTTGCCCCACGCTATTGCCGGACACCCCTTCGGGGTTTTTGCATCTTCCGACCCCTCGCGGGCGTCCTAATCCGATTCGCTGGAAATGTACGATAACTCTACGCGGTGGGGCTTTCCT
>JAISAV010000119.1 GCA_031266545.1 Odoribacteraceae bacterium
TGCGCCGCTTCCGCCTGAAGGACGGGCTGGGCACGACGCTCGCCGCGCAACAAGTACCCACCCTCGAGGAGGTCATGACCCTCTGCAAGGATCGCGTGCTGGTCAACGTCGACAAGGCCGGCGAGTACATGGACAAGGCGCGACAAGTACTGAAGGCCACCGGCACCGCCCGTCAGGTTATCTACAAGGGCGACCGCCCCTACCAGCAGGTGCGCGACCGCTACGGCCCGCTGCTGGACAGCATCCTCTACATGCCCATGATCCTCTCGCCCCGCGCCGACATGGAGGCCTACATCGCAGACTTTATCGAGCACTACCACCCGGTGGCCTTCGAGATCTCGTACGCGAGCACCTCCTCGCCCGTCTACGCGTGCATCAAGAGGCTCAAGCAAGCCGGCTGCCGCGTCTGGACAAACTCGCTGTGGCCCTCCAACAACGCCGGGCACGACGACGAGCGCGCCGTCCTCGACCCCGCGGCCAACTGGGGCTGGCTCGTGGAACAGGGCACGAACATCATCCAGACGGATCGCCCACGGGAACTCCTCGACTACCTGAAACAAACCGGACGGCATTGATACCATGTATTTACATTAACCCGGGTTCGGGATAAAAATAGCCCGTTAGGGCTTATATATCAATAGAAAATATTTTCCACCCGTTCACGAACGCCGTGGGTGTTCAACCCCTGACGGGCATAGCCGTCAGGTTAAGGGCTGAAGGCCCGCCATAACCCAGCCCAATGCAACGCATTGGGTAAAATAGATAGGCCCTCTACCCGCGCCCTGAAGGGGCAGCATACTCATTTTCAATATACTGCCCCTTCAGGGCGCAATGCGGTATGATCTATCCATCACCCAACGCGATGCGTTGGGCTGGGTTATAGCGGGCCTTCAGCCCTTAAGTTGACGACATAGGTTCGTGATTTCTAATTTGTGATTGTCTCCGCCTCGTAATTCGTAATTCGTAATTTCTAATTCGTCATTGCCTCGTGTTCTCGAGGCCCATAGTAGCGCTCGACGAGCGGGAGGGCGGCCGGGGGCACCAGCGCGGAGACGTCCTCGCGGCGGGCGAGTTTCTCGCGGACGAGGGTCGAGGAGACGGGCAGGAGCGGCGCGTTCGTGATGATCGCGACGGGGCAAGGAGGTGCCGGGAGCGGCACGCCGGGGCGGGGGTAGACGACCAGCGGGTAGCGCCGCAGGATTTCGTCGGCGCGCCACCACTCGCGAATATGCAGGAAGTTATCACCACCGAGGATCAGGCAGAAAGTGCGCGCAGGATGGAGGGCGGAGAGGTGTTCCAGCGTGGTGAACGTGTAGGAAGGGATGGGGAGAGATAGTTCCACGTCACAGGCGCGCATCCGGGGATCGGCGGCGAGCGCCGCACGGGCGATCTCGAGGCGTTCGGCGACGGGCAGCAGGTCGTCGCCCGCCTTGAAGGGGTTGTGCGGGGAGACGACAAACCAGACTTCCGCGCAAAGACCCTCGTCAAGCACGTGGCGGGCGATGGCCACGTGCCCCGCGTGCAGGGGGTTGAAGGAGCCGAAGAAGAGACCCGTGACGGGGCGGTCGGCAGGGGCAAGGGGGCGCGTGCCGGGGGTCATCATTTCCCGTCCAAGAAGCCCGATACGAGGCGCTCGACCGCGGCGATGGCGGTCGACAGGTCGTCGTTCACGACCACCGCGTCGAATTGCTTGGCAAACGCCATCTCCCGTTCGGCCTTGGCGAGGCGTTGCTCGATCTCCTCGAGGGAGTCCGTGCCGCGGGCGACGAGCCGACGGCGAAGCTCGTCGAGGGAGGGGGCTTGCACGAAGATGGCGAGGGCGCGGTCGCCAAGAGCGCGCTTGACGTTGAGGCCACCGATGACGTCGACGTCGAGGAGGACGGTGCGCCCGGCAGCCCGGAGCCGCTCGATCTCGGAGCGCGGCGTGCCGTAGTAACGGCCCTCGTAGACCTCTTCCCACTCGAGGAACTCGCCCGCGGCGACGCGGCGACGGAACTCGTCGGGGGAGAGGAAGTAGTACTCGCGGCCGTGGCGCTCCTCGCCCCGCGGGGGACGGCTCGTGGCGGAGATGGCGAAGGAGAGGCGGGGGTCGGCAGCCAGCAGGTGGTTGACCAGCGTGCTCTTGCCCGACCCGCTGGGGGCGGAGAAGATGATGACGTCGCGCGCGTTCATAGCAGGTTGAGGGTTTGTTCCTTGATCTTCTCCAGCTCGTCCTTCATGCGGACGACGAGTTTCTGGATGTCGTGGTCGTTGGCCTTCGAGCCGAGGGTGTTGATCTCGCGGCCGATCTCCTGGGCGATAAAGCCGAGTTTGCGGCCGGGGGCCTCCTCGTCGCGGGCGGTGTCGACGAAGTAGCGGCAGTGCTGGGCGAGGCGGGTTTTCTCCTCGGTGATGTCGAACTTCTCGATGTAGTAGATGAGTTCCTGCTCGAGGCGGTTCTCGTCCACGCCGGCCGCGCTCCACTCTTCGAGCTTGTCGCGGAGGCGCTGCCTGACGACCTCCACGCGCTGTCCCTCGAAGCGGGGAACCTCCGCGGCGAGGGACTCGATCAGCGCCACGCGGCGGAGGATGTCCTCGACGAGCGCCTCGCCCTCCCGGCGGCGGAAGTCGTCGAGGCAGTCCAGCGCCTCGTCGAGGCCGCGGCGGAGGGCTTGCCACTCCTCGTCACCCGCCTCCGCGGCCCTCGCCTGCATGACGTCGGGGAAGCGGAGGGCGGCCTGTAGCAGCTCGCCCTTGTCGGGCGCGACGTCGAGCGCGGCGGCCACGTCGAGCAACTGGCGGAAGTAGGCGGCGAGGAGAGGCTGGTTGAGCGCCACGTCGCGTTCCCCGGCGTCGTCGTGGATAGAGAGGTCGATCTTGCCGCGCTCGAGGCGTTGCTTGACGAGGGCGCGTATTTCCAGTTCCTTTTCCTTGTAGGAGGGCGGCAGGCGGAGGCTCGCGTCGAGCGTTTTCGAGTTGAGGCTCTTGATTTCGATGACCATTTTCTTGTCGCCGGTGGCGACGGTGGCCTTGCCGAATCCCGTCATTGATTTGATCATGTCCCGTGGTTTTAAATTATTCCCCGCGAAAATAGGGCTTTTATTCGAGATTTTGATATAAATTTGCACTCGCCAAAGTAGAATATGCCATCAATGAAACATATACGGAATTTTTGCATCATCGCACACATCGACCACGGGAAAAGCACGCTGGCCGATCGCCTGCTGGAAGTGACGGGAACGGTGGTCGGGAAAGACCTGCAGGCGCAGGTGCTGGACGACATGGAGCTGGAGCGGGAACGCGGGATCACGATCAAGAGCCACGCGATCCAGATGGAGCACGTGCACGGCGGGGAACGCTACGTGTTGAACTTGATCGACACGCCGGGGCACGTCGACTTCTCGTACGAGGTGTCGCGCTCGATCGCCGCGTGCGAGGGCGCGCTGCTCGTGGTAGACGCCACGCAGGGGATCCAGGCGCAGACGATCTCGAACCTCTACCTCGCGATCGAGAACGACCTCGAGATCATCCCCGTGCTCAACAAGATGGACATGCCGAACGCGATGCCCGAGGAGGTGAAGGACCAGATCGTGGATCTGGTCGGGTGCAAGCGCGAGGAGATCATCGAGGCCAGCGGGAAGACGGGACTGGGCGTGGAGCGGGTGTTGGAGGCGGTGGTGACACGCGTGCCGGCGCCGTCGGGCTTCCCGGCCTCCCCGTTGCAGGCGCTGATCTTCGACTCGGAGTTTAACCCCTTCCGCGGCATCATCACGTACTGCCGCATCGTGAACGGGAGCCTGAAGCGGGGCGAGCGCGTGAAATTCGTCAACACGGGCCGCGAGTACGTCGCCGACGAGGTGGGGGTGCTGAAGCTCGACATGGAGCCGCGCGGGGAGCTGACGACGGGCGACGTGGGGTACATCATCTCCGGGATCAAGAACTCGACGGAGGTGAAGGTCGGCGACACGATCACGCGCGTCGACCGGCCGTGCGACATCGCCATCGACGGCTTCGAGGAGGTGAAGCCGATGGTCTTCGCGGGGATTTACCCCATCGACGCCGAGGATTACGAGGACTTGCGGGGGTCGATCGAGAAGTTGCAGTTGAACGACGCCTCGCTGACGTTCGAGCCGGAGTCGTCGCTGGCGCTGGGATTCGGCTTCCGGTGCGGCTTCCTCGGGATGCTGCACATGGAGATCGTGCAGGAGCGCCTCGACCGGGAGTTCGACATGAACGTGATCACGACCGTGCCCAACGTCATGTACATCGCGCACACGACGAAGGGCGAGACCTTCGAGATGCATAACCCGTCGGACATGCCGGCGCCGACGGTGCTCGACTACATCGAGGAGCCGTACATCCGGGCGCAGGTCATCACCCCCGCCGAGTATATCGGGACGATCATGACGCTCTGCCTCGGGAAACGGGGCACGCTGCTCAAGCAACAATACCTCACCGGGAACCGCGTGGAGATCAACTTCGAGATGCCGCTGGCGGAGATCGTGTTCGACTTTTACGATCGCCTGAAGAGCATCACGAAGGGGTACGCCTCGTTCGATTACTTCCAGACCGGCTACCGGCGGGCGAATCTCGTGAAGCTGGACATCCTGCTCAACGGCGAGCCGGTGGACGCGCTGTCGGCGCTGATCCACTTCGACAACGCTTACGCGTTCGGGCGGCGGATGTGCGAGAAGTTGAAGGAACTGATCCCCCGCCAGCAGTTCGACATCGCGATACAGGCCGCGATCGGGGCCAAGATCATCGCCCGCGAGACGATCAAGGCGGTGAGGAAGGACGTGACCGCCAAGTGCTACGGCGGCGATATCACCCGCAAGCGGAAACTGCTGGAAAAGCAAAAGAAGGGGAAGAAGCGCATGAAACAGATCGGGAACGTGGAGGTGCCGCAAAAGGCGTTTCTCGCCGTGTTGAAACTGGATTGACTATATATACATATGAATTACGGAGGTTTAAACGA
>JAISAV010000134.1 GCA_031266545.1 Odoribacteraceae bacterium
AGACATGAAAAAGATAATCATTAGCGGCGGCGGCACGGGCGGCCACGTCTTCCCGGCGCTGGCCATCGCCGACGCCTTGAAACGCTCCGGGGAGGAGGTAGAGATCCTCTTCGTGGGCGCGAGGGGGAAGATGGAGATGGAGAAAGTCCCGGCGGCCGGCTACCGCGTGGAGGGATTACCCGTCAGGGGCTTCCAGCGCCGCCTGACGTGGAAGAACGTGCTGGTGCTCGCGAGCCTCTACAAGAGCTTGCGCGCGGCGCGGCGGATCGTGCGCGACTTCCGCCCGGACGTGGTCGTGGGGGTCGGCGGGTACGCCAGCGGCCCCGTGGGCAGGGTGGCGGCCCGGCGGGGGATCCCGCTCGTGCTGCAGGAGCAAAACTCTCACGCCGGGGTGACCAACCGCCTGCTGGCCCGGCGGGCGACGGCGGTCTGCGTGGCCTACGAGGGGATGGAGCGCTTCTTCGGGGCCGGGAAGGTCATCTTCACCGGCAACCCGGCGCGCGCGGGGCTGCTGCAAGCCCGCGACGCGCGGGAGGAGGGGATCGCCTTCCACGGCCTCGACCCGGCCAGGAAAACGGTGCTGGTCACCGGGGGAAGCCTCGGCGCGGGGAGCGTCAACCGGGCGATGGTCGCCGCGCTGGGCGCGCTCGCCGCGCTGGAAGGGGCGCAGGTGCTGTGGCAGTGCGGCGGTTTTTACCACGCCGCGCTGGAACGGCAACTGGCGGGCCTCCTCCCGGCGAACGTCGTCCTGCTGGCCTTCCTCGAGCGCATGGACCTCGCCTACGCCTGCGCCGACCTCGTCGTGGCGCGCGCCGGGGCGGGGACGATCTCCGAGCTGTGCCTGCTGGGAAAGGCCGCCGTGCTGGTGCCCTCGCCCAACGTGGCCGAGGATCACCAGACGCGTAACGCCCGCGCGCTGGTCGACAAGGGGGCCGCCGTCATGATCGAGGACGGCGAGATCGAGGCCCGCCTCGGCGAGACGCTCCGCGACCTCCTCGACGACGACGCGCGACGCCTCGCCCTCGCGGGAAACGCCCGGGCGCTGGGCGTGGCGGACGCGGACGAGCGGATCGCGAGGATCATCCTCTCCATCGAGAAATCAAACGCGAAGGATCATGCATGACCACGACGAAAACGACGGCCGACCGGTCTACCTCGTCGGCATCGGCGGCATCGGGATGAGCGCGCTGGCGCGTTACTTCAAGGCGACGGGCCACCCCGTGGCCGGGTACGACAAGACGCCCTCGCCCCTGACGCTGAAGATGAGCGAGGAGGAGGGGATCGCCATCACCCACGCGGACGACGCGGCGGGGATCGGGGAGGCGTTCCGCGACCGCTCGCGGGCGCTGGTCGTCTACACGCCCGCGGTGCCGGCGGAAAACCGGATCCTCTCCTACTTCAGGGAGAACGGCCACGCGCTCCACAAGCGCGCGGAGGTGCTGGGGTTGATCTCCCGGGACAAGCGGGCGCTCTGCGTGGCCGGGACGCACGGCAAGACGACCATCACCACGATGACGGCCTTCCTGCTGCACGAGTCGCGCGTCGGGTGCACCGCCTTCCTGGGGGGGATCTCCTCCAACTTCGGCACGAACCTGCTGGTGGACGCGGCCTCCCCCTTCGTCGTGATCGAAGCCGACGAGTTCGACCGCTCCTTCCTGCACCTCCACCCGGAGGCCTCCGTGATCACGTCGATGGACGCCGACCACCTCGACATCTACGGCACGCGCGAGCGGCTGGTGGAGGCCTTCGAGCAGTTCGCCTGCCAGACGGGCGGGCCGCTGTTCGCCCGCGCGGGCCTGACGCTGCAACGACGGGAGGTGACCGGCCACTACGCCGCCGGGGAACCGGCGGATTACCGCGCCGACCGCCTGCGCGTGGAGGACGGCTACTTCCACTTCGATTACGCCGCCCCGGGCGTCTCGATCCCCGGCCTGCGGCTCGCCTTCCCCGGCCGCGTGAACGTGGAGAACGCCGTGGCGGCCATCACGCTGGCCCTGCACGCCGGCGCGACGCCCGCGGAGATACGGGAGGCGCTGCCCCGCTTCAAGGGGGTGGCGCGGCGCTTCGACGTGCACGCGCGCGGCCGCGTCATCTACATCGACGACTACGCCCACCACCCGCGGGAGATCGAGGCGACGCTCGCCTCCGTCCGCGAGATGTGGCCGGCGAGGCGCTTGACGGTGGCCTTCCAGCCGCACCTCTACTCGCGCACCCTCGACTTCTACCCCGGCTTCGCGAAGAGCCTGGGCCTCGCCGACGAGGTGATCCTGCTGGACGTCTACCCGGCGCGGGAAAAACCCCTCCCCGGCGTCACCTCCCGCCTGATCGCCGACCGCCTGACCGTCCCCCACGCGCTGGCGGGGAGGGAGGAGTTCCCGGCGCTCGTCCGCGCGAAAGTAACCGACGGCGTGTTCATGACCGTCGGCGCCGGGGATATCGACCGCTTCGTGCCCGTCTTCACCGCCATGTTCAACGAGAAATGAAAAGGCTACCCTCTTTGCCCTCCCGCAACCCGCTGGAAGGCTTCCAACGCCATTGGAAAGTCTCCCGGAACCTCCGGGAAGGTTTCCAACGCCATTGGAAAGTCTCCCGGGACTTCCGGAAAGGTTTCCAACGCCATTGGAAACTCTCCCGGAACTTCCGGGAAGGTTTCCAACGCCATTGGAAAGTCTCCCGGAACTTCCGGGAAGGTTTCCATTGCTAGTGGAAAGTCCCCCACGACCCGCGGGAAGCCTTCCTCCCGTTCACCTCGTTAACACGCGAAAGCAGATGAAGCGGCTAATACCCTATATAATAAGCGCTATTTTGTTTGCGTACTTGATAATTATCCTTACCTTTGCCGCGGCAAAGCTGGGGGAGGTAACATGCAGGGGGGTACGGGTGGCGATTGCCGACGCGTCGCGTAACGCTTTCGTGGACGAGGAGGAGGTGATGGGAATGATCCTGAAGGGGTACGGGGCGATTATCGGGAAAAAAATGATAACCATCGACAAAGACAGCCTGGAAAGGGTGCTTGCCAGGCACCCGATGATCAAATCGGTTCAGGTTTACTACAGGCTCGACGGTTATTTCCACGTGAAAATCAGACAACGCGAGCCCGTGTTACGGGTGATGGCAGGCGAGGGGTATTACGTCGACAGGGACGGGAAAGAGATGCCGTTGTCTTCCCGGTTTACTTCCCGGGTTATTGTTGCCACGGGCGACATTAGCAAGACATTTGCACGTGAACAGCTGGCCCCGTTCGCGAGGCGCGTCGGGGAGCACGCGTTCTGGAACGCCTTCATCGAGCAGGTGGTGGTGCTCCCCGGCGACGACGTGGTGCTGATCCCCAAGGTGGGCAACTTCAAGATCACGCTCGGCCCGCTGGCGGGTCACGAGGAACGGATGGAGAAACTGATGCTCTTCTTGAAGCGCGGGTTGTCGCGCGGGGGGTGGGACGCTTACAAGGAGGTCAAGTTGAATTTTGAGAAATTAGTAGTTTGTGTAAGACGATAAAAGAACAGGCCTATGGATTACGTGGCATCTTTGGACATGGGATCGGAAACGATGGTGATGGCGCTGGCGGAGGTCTCCGCGGGCCGCGTCCGCGTGCTGGGCGTCGAGCGGGCGCCCTCGGGGGGGATCGAGCGGGGACGGGTGAAAAACGAGGCGCGGGCGCGGGACGCGGTGGAACGCCTGCTGGCCACCTTCAGGCAAAAACACGGCATGGATATCGACCGCCTGCGCGTGGCCCTGCCGATGACGTGGTTAAAGCGCCTCGCGGTCGAGAAAACCACGCGCTTCCCCGCCCCCCGGCCGGTCACCGGGGCGCACCTGCTCGCGCTGGAAAAACAGGCGCGGGCGGCGATGACCGACAACGACCGCGCGGTGGTCTCCATCCTGCCGCGATCCATCGTCGTCGACGGGGAACCGGCGCAAGACCCGACGGGCGGCGCGCCGGCCGGGCGGCTGGACGTCGAGTACGCGCTCTACTCGGCGCGGGATAGCGAGATGGAAGGCGCCCGCGCGTGGCTCGGGCAAGCGGGGATCAAGGAGGTCGACTTCTACTCGATGGTCGAGGCGATGAGCCGGGCGTTGATCGCGCGGCAGGGCGGGACGCGGGACGCCGCCCTGGTTGACCTCGGCGCGGACAGCACGCGGGTGCTGGTCTTCCAGCGCGGGCTGGTCGTCCGCGACGCCGAGTTGCCGCTGGGATGCCGCTCGATCGACGAGGACCTGAACCGGGTCTTCAAGATCGAAAGCATGGAAAAGGCGCGCCGCTTGAAGCACGAATTCGGGGCCGCCATACGAATCATGAAAAAAGACAGGAAGATTATCATCCCTGAAACGAATTATAGTATACACCTGAACGCGCTATTGCAGGTGGAGCAGTGCCGCCTCGAGGAATTGATCGAGGGCGCCCTGTTTCAAGTGCAGCAAAGCGGGTGTTACAACAAGTTGCCCGGCGGGATCCTGCTGACGGGCGGGGGCAGCCGCGTGGAGGGCGTCGAGACGCTGACGGCGAAACTGTCGGGACACCCGGCGCGACAGGCGGTGGCCGAGGGCGTCCCGTCGGCGGGCGAGTGGGCGCGGGAACCCGGCTACTTGACGGCGCTGGGCCTGCTGGCTTGCGCGGGCAAGGCGCCCGCGAGGTCGCCGGGCCTGAAAGACTGGCTGGGGAAATTTTTTTAACTGGTAAAAAACGAGGTATATGAACGGTGTATTAGACATAAATGTTCCCGAACAGGAGGAATCGACCATCAAGGTGTTCGGCGTGGGCGGCGGGGGATGCAATGCCGTCAACTACATGTGCCGTCAAGGCATACGGGGCGTGGAATTCGTGGTATGCAACACGGACATACAGGTGCTGCGCACCAGCCCGGTGCGGAACCGGATACAGATCGGGAAGATGCTGACGGAAGGCCGCGGGGCCGGGAGCCACCCGGAACGCGGGCGCGAGTCGGCCATCGAGAGCATCGACTACACCCGCTCCGTGCTGGAACGGAACACGAAGATGGTCTTCATCACGGCCGGGATGGGCGGTGGCACCGGGACGGGGGCCGCTCCCGTCATCGCCGAGCTGGCGAAAGAACTGGGCATCCTGACCATCGCGATCGTGACGATCCCCTTCAACTTCGAGGGGAAAAGGCGCGTGGAACAAGCGCTGGCCGGCATCGAGAAGCTGAGCCAGCACGTCGATTCGCTGCTGATCATCTGCAACGAGAAATTGCGGGACATGTACGGGAACTTGAAATTGTCAAAAGCCTTCGCGAAAGCCGACGACGTGCTGGCGGTGGCCGCCCGGAGCATCGCCGAGATCGTCACCCTGCGGGGACACGTGAACGTCGATTTTCGCGACGTGGAATCCGTGATGCGCAACAGCGGCGTGGCCCTGATGGGGGCCGGTGACGCGCGCGGGGCAGACCGGGCGATAGAGGCCGTGCGGCAGGCGCTAAACTCCCCCTTGCTCAACAGCAGCGATATCCGGGGGGCCTCCAAGATCCTGCTGAACTTCCTGTACGGGGAGCAAGAGGTGACCTACATGGAGACGGAAATCGTGAAAGAATACCTGACGGACCTGGTAGGACACAGCGTGGACATCAACTGGGGATCGGGGAGGGACAACGTCCTGCAAGACGAGCTACGCGTGGTGGTGATCGCCACGGGTTTCAACCAGGGATCGCTGGACTCGACGCGTCACCCGAACTTCTCGTTCGAGGTGGAGGTGGTGGACGACCTGAAGATGGAGCGCGAAGACCCCCGCGTGCTGGAAGAAGAGGAGCGGTCGCGCAAGCAAAGGCACAAGCCCTACCCGGAGGAGGAGCCGCGCCCGCCTCACCGGGCGAAAGAGGAACGGGAAACGCCCGCCCCGCCCCGGCGCGGGCGAGGCGTCAACGCCGTCCCCGACGTGGACGGGTGGCTATCCGCGAAATTCGGCGGCGTCTTCTCGTCCGCCATGAAGAAAGATCCTGAAATATAAAAGAGATGATAGACGGGTTAATCAATTTTGACATGGACGAGGTCTCCCCGACGATCATCAAGGTGATCGGCGTGGGGGGAGGTGGCGGCAACGCCGTGCGATACATGTACGAGCAAGGCATCCGCGACGTGGATTTCGTGATATGCAACACGGACAAGCAAGTGCTCGCGGACAATCCCGTGACGTGGCAGATACAACTGGGCGTCGAACTCACCAACGGCCTCGGGGCCGGGAACTGCCCGAGCGTCGGCGAGGCCGCCGCCAACGAGAGCATGGAAGAGATACGGGCCATGCTGGCGACGAACACCAGGATGGCCTTCATCACGGCGACGATGGGCGGGGGCACCGGGACGGGAGCCTCCCCGGTGATCGCACGGGTGGCCAAAGAGATGGGCATCCTCACCGTGGGCGTGGTCACGATCCCCTCGCGGCTGGACGGCCCGCAACGGCTGGCGCAGGCGCACGACGGGATCAAGCGCCTGCAAGAGCACGTGGACGCCATGATCGTCATCGACAACGAGAAGATCCGGCACATCTACAGCGCGGAGACCCTGAGTTCCGCCTTCGCCAAGGCGAACGACGTGCTGAAGATCGCCGTGAAGGGCATCGCCGAGATCATCACGCTGCCGGGATACGTCAACGTGGACTTCGCCGACGTGGTGACGGTGATGACGGAGAGCAACATGATGATCATCGGCGCCGCCAGGGAATCGGGCGCCGACCGCGCAAACCGCGTGATCGCGCAGGCGCTCAACAGCCCGCTCCTGAACAAGAGCGACATCTCGGGCGCCAAAAACATCCTGCTCAACATCACCTCCGGGGTCGAGGACGACGAGATCACGATGGACGAGATGACGGAGATCACCTCCTACGTGATCGACAAGGTCGGCGACACGGCCTCCGTGATCTGGGGCGTCGGGACGGACGAGGCGCTGGGGGGAAACCTCTCCGTGACGATCATCGCCACGGGTTTCCCGTTCACGGAGGTGGACGAGATGTTCGAGATGTACGCCGCCACGGACGCCGTGCCGCCGAGGAAAACAACGATCCCAAACGGGGCGACCGATTACGTCGAGATATTGTTGAAAGAGTCGGACGTGCTCCTGCGGGAAAATCTCACGCCCGATCAGGTAGAAGAACTGAAAGTGGTGCCGGCCTACAAGCGCCGGCACGTCAAGGTAACTGAAATTTGAACAGGGCGCGGTGACGCCCCCTGTAATTATATTGTTGAATAAAAATAAAAGATGGAAAAATTTAGAGAACTAGGTTTAGACGGGGAGATTCTTAAGGGCATTGCAGATTTAGGCTTTGAAACGCCGACGCCCGTGCAAGAGAAGACGATCCCTGTGATTTTGGGCGAGGTAAACGATTTGGTCGTTTTGGCCCAGACGGGGACGGGGAAGACGGCGGCTTTCGGCCTACCCTTGCTACAAAAGATCAACGCGGAGAGCAAGGACACGCAAGTGTTGATCTTAAGCCCCACGCGCGAGTTGTGCGTGCAGATCGGGAATGACCTGAAGAATTACTCCAAACACCGGAAGGATATATACATCGCCTGTGTTTACGGGGGCACCGACATCCGGAAACAGATACGGGAGGTGCAGCGCGGGGTACACATCATCGTCGCGACGCCGGGACGGCTCGTCGACTTGCTGGATCGCGGGGTCGTGAAGATCGGGACGATATTCGCCGTGGTGCTGGACGAGGCCGATGAAATGTTGAACATGGGCTTCCAAGAAGAGTTGAACACCATCCTCGACGCCACGCCGGAGAAAAAGAACACCTACCTCTTCTCGGCCACCATGCCCAGGGAGGTGGAGGGGATCGCCAAGAATTACTTGTCGGATCCCATCGAAATCGCCGTCGGGAAGAAAAACCAGGGGGCGGACACGGTCTCGCACCACTATTACATGGTGCGGGCCAAGGACTGCTACGAGACCTTGCGCCGCGTGGTGGATTGCGCCCCGGACATGTACGCGATCATCTTCACCCGCACCAAAAACGACGCGAGCGACATCGCCAAGCACTTGCAGAAGGACGGGATCGATTGCGACGCCCTCCACGGCGATTTGAGTCAGGCGCAGCGGGACAACGTGATGTCGGCCTTCCGCTCGAAACGCCTGAAGGTGTTGGTGGCCACCGACGTGGCGGCCCGCGGGCTGGACGTCGATTGCCTGACGCACGTCATCAACTACAACCTGCCCGATGACGTGGAGAGCTACACCCACCGCAGCGGGCGCACCGGTCGCGCGGGCAAGGAGGGGATCTCCATCGCGATCATCCACTCCAAGGAGAAGGGGAAACTGCGCCGCATCGAGGGCATGTTAAAGAAGCAATTCATCTATCAGGAAGTGCCGGACGGCGACCAGATTTGCCGGGCGCAACTGGCCTTCTACGCCGACAAGATCTTGAACTCCGAGATGCAGGAAGAGCTGGAACGATACGATCAGGGTGTTTTCGAGAAGTTCGAGACCTTGAGCAAGGAGGAACTGATCCAGCACCTGGTCTCCTACGAGTTCGGCAAGCTCTTGAAGAAATACAAGGACACGGAAGATTTGAACCTGTCGGATTTCGACCGGGGAGAACGGGGTAGTCGCGATCGGGACCGCGTCCGCGGGCGTGACCGGGATCGGGATCGGGATTATGATCGCGACCGTGGCCGCAGGGATGATCGCGATAGTCGCGACAGCCGTGAAGATCGCGGCGATCGCAGGGATCGCGAAGATCGCGGTGAGCGACGGGATCGCGAAGACCGCGGCGACCGCAGGGAACGCGAGGATCGCGGTGAGCGGCGCGGGCGCGGCAGCGAAATTTTCTTCAGCACCTTCTCGATGAACGTCGGGCGGGATGACGGGATGACGCCTCGCGACCTCATGGCCTTGATCAACCAACATTCCCGCCATCGCGGCGTGGAGATCGGGGGGATCCAGATCTACGACACCGACACCAAGTTCGAGATCGACGAGAGTATCGCCCATGATTTCTTCGTGGACTTCAAGCGGGTATTCTTCAACGGGATCCCGGTGACGCTCGTGCCCATCTCGGGACGGGTCGAGCGGGGTGACCGGGGGCGCGAACGGCGCGGGGGTCGTGGCGAGCGCGCGTTTGCCTTCTCCGGCCGCGGCGAGTTCGATCGCGGCAGGAGTGGCCGCGATCATCGCGGCGGGGTGGCCGGGAAGCGGCGCGGGAAGCCGGGCAGCAATCCCAAAAAACCCAGGAATTTTAGTAGGTCTTGAGGAGAATCGCCCGGCGATTCCCTCTTGGTATCAGGTTCTTTAAAATTGTGAATCATGGAAATTCGTAGTGCCACATTCGTGACAAGTAACACGGACGTGAAGAAATGTCCGCCACCGGACCGTCACGAGTATGCTTTTATAGGGAGATCAAATGTCGGGAAATCGTCGTTGATCAACATGTTGACCAACCAGAGCAAGTTAGCAAAAACCTCTGCCACTCCCGGCAAAACGCAATTGATCAACCACTTTTTGATCAACAACGAGTGGTATCTGGTAGACCTTCCCGGTTACGGGTACGTCAAGGCCGCCAAGACGGTAAGGGGACAATTCGGCGCGATGATTCGCGATTACATCTTGCGGAGGGAAAACATGGTATGCCTGTTCGTGCTGGTGGACAGCCGCCATGCTCCCCGCGAGATAGACTTGGACTTTATGGCTTGGCTGGGCGAGAACGGCGTGCCGTTCGTGATCGTCTTCACCAAGACGGACAAGCTCTCGGCGCGCGAGAATGCCGACTGCGTAGCCAATTACGAGAAGGTGATGCTCGAGCAGTGGGAACACATGCCGCGCGTCTTCCTGACCTCCGCGGAGAGTCGTCAGGGGCGGAAGGAGTTGCTGGCGTACCTGGATGAATTGAATCGTACCATTGATAATCCCGTAATCGAATAATATGACCGCGCGTGAAATAAACGAGATGATAGAGAGAAATCTCCCGGTGACGCCCTTTGAAAAATCGTTCCCCTCGCTACGCTTGGAGGAGGAACAACGGGCCTTGTGCCTGACGTGGTGGGAGCGCTTGAAGGAGAAACATCCTCTTTCCTTGATAGAAACACTGGGCGAGGAGTTGCGCCGGGAGGGGATCACCCTCGAGGCCTACTCCGCCCTGCTGCCCGTGTACACGCGCGTGCAGGAGTGGTTGATCGAGGATTCCGATTTCTTGTCGAGCTGCCCGCCGGAATACCGCAAGGATATTCGCGAGGAGACCGAAGAGAGGTTGAAAGACGCCTACGCGTGGCAGGAAGCGCTCCGCCTGATCGCGCGGGAGGAGGAGTTGGACTACCTGATCGCGCTGCTCCATAAGCTCGACGCGTCGGGCTACCTGTACGACCGGGAACGGCGCCTCGCCACGTTGCTTGCCATCTGTCGTTGGAGTCCGCGGTTGATCGCGATGCCGGCGCGCGAGTTTTTACGCCTGCTGTTCCTTTCCGAGCAAGACCTTATCCCGATGTCGTTCGGCGCGCTCGTGGAGCGTCGGCTCTCGCTCGTGGACACGCGGGATTTCCCCTACGCGCGCCGCACGCCGGAGAACTTGGCGAGGATAGAGGACGCCACGCGCCTGATCGCCGCCAAATTATTGACGGCGCGGGGCGCGTTGCCGGACGTCGTCTCGCGCGCCTCGCTCTTCCGCTTGCTCTACATGCTGTCGGGGTCGCGCCCGGAGCTTATCAGGAGCAACGCCTTGAACACGCTCCTGTTCCGCCACGCGGGGACGAAGTTCACGTTAAGCGATTTGATCCGGCTGGACTTGTCGGAACTCGTCGACAAGGTGCTCGTCCAGACCTCGGTCTCCCTGACGACCGACGCGAAGGAGCGGGTCTTCAACGGGCGGGGACGCTTGATGTTGCGAGAGGGGACGATACACCTCCTCCCCGATCACGCCTCGCTGCTCTTGAAGGAGAGCAAGGTGTCGCACCTGGCGGCGGTCCCCGTGAAGGTCGCCTCCTCGAAAGAGGAGGATCTTTCCGCGACGATGGACGTGTCGGCCTTGTCCAACGCGTGGAAGCGCGTGTTTCAGGAGTTCGCGGCCCTTCCCCGGAAGCGGATCTTGATCAAGGAGCGCCCGCCGATGGGGGCGCAAGTAAAGATTCAGGTCAAAAACCTGCACCCCACGAACCCCTTGTTCGCCTTCGTCCGCGTCGTGGACGACCATTTCGAGGGAGACGGGATCTTGCACGTGCGGCAAATCACCCGCATCAAGTTAGTCTCCTTGGAGCACATCCTGGATCCGGGAAACAAGATGACGGCCACGGTGATAGAATCCACCCCGGAACGCCTCTCCTTCTCGATCATCGAAGACCTTGACGCGATGGTAGGCTCGCGGCTTCACCCCGGCGAGACGACGAACGCCGTGCTGCTGGCCAAGCGCGACAGCCTGCTGACGTGGCTCAGCGAGGATGGCTACTCGTTGTACTCACTCCCGAACGCCGGACAGGAGGTGGAGATTGGCGCGTGCCACCTGCTCGAGCTGCTCAACGTCGGCTCGAACGGTTACGTCAAGGCCATCGTGAAGGAACCGGTGGATGCGGAGATCGAGGTGCACGAGGCCGTCGCCAACCTGCTTTACACCTACATCGACGAGGAGGAGGCACCCCCCAGCGCGCGGGAAGAAGAGGAAATGGCTCCCTCGGAGCAAGCGCTGCCGCTCTCCCGGGCGCACGTGACGGAATTGATCCAGACGTTGGGCCTGTACGTCTCGCCCCGCCTCTCCCCGCGAAATCTGAACCTGCTGTACGCGCTCAAATTAATGGCCTATATCGCCAACGACCCCGTGGCGGAAGAGTTCTACGCGGGACAGATCAGCTACATGCTGGCCATCCACGCGTTCGTGGCGGGAGAGGCGGACGCCCGGATGGAATTATTCCCGGATCCCGCCGCCGCCGCGGCTTTCGTGGATAGATACCCCGTGCTCGAGTCCCCCGCGCTGGTGTTGGAGTTACTCTCCGCGTGGGGCGACGACTCCTCGCGCGACCGCTTGGAGGCCTTCTCCTGCGCCGGGGATCCCTTGATCGCGAAACTCTCCAAGCTGATCATCGCCTGCAACCTGCTGCAACCCGTCATGCCGGAAGCATCGACCCTCGTGCGCGGGGAGATTACCGCTTGCCTGGCCGAGATGCCAGACGAGCCGGAGCAGGAGGAGGAGGTGACGAGCGTCTGCTTCGGGACGGAGGATCACCACCGGGAGTTTAAAACCTCCGCCGTCTTCCCGCCCGAGTCCACGGGGGAGGCCGACGTGGAGCGACAACTCGACGTGATCCTACGCACGATCACCGGTTTCCTGAACGCCGAGGGGGGAACGCTCTACATCGGTGTAAACGACTTCGGCATCCCCTCCGGCATACAGGCCGACCTCTCTCACCTGCACGGCGACGCGGACAAGTATCAACTGTTCATCCGGCAACGGGTCGTCGAAAACCTGGGCATGGACGTGAACGGCTTGCTGGTCTTCAGGTTTATGACCTACGGGCAGAAGGTGGTCTGCGCCATCTCCATCCCCTCCTATCACCAGGCCGTCGCCTACAAGAAAACCGTCTGGCAACGGCAAGGCAACGCGACGCGGCCCGTGCAGAAGGACGACCTGAAATTGTTGAAACTCCGCAAGAAGGACGCGGGCATGTCGCGCCGGGCGCCCGACCCGCTGTTCCCCGGCGAGGCCGGTTACGAGGAGAAAGCCCCCGCCCCGGTGGCGCCTCCTGCCCCGCTTCCCGCTCCCGTCGCGGAGGAGAAGAGCAAAATCGCCACCTCGTCGCTGCAAGAGAAGAAGGGCAGCGCGCGCGGATATTTCTCGTTCCTGAAGCAGGGAAAATACATGCTCTCCGGCGAGTTTGTCAAGCGGGACGACAACCTCCTCTCGCTGGCCATCCCGGAGGACGAGGAGAGCTTCCTCGTGCAGGTGTACGACACCGGCCACGTCAACTGCGTCGCCATGTCCGTCCTGTCGGGGAAAAAGCGGGACTTCGAGTACCAGAACGGGAGCTTCGCGAACGCGAGCCTGCTGTTTGCCGCCTTCGTGCACCAGGAGGATTTCTTCCTCCTCAAGATCCTCGTCCACAAGGACGAGCACATCAAGATAATACCCGTGCAGGCGGTCAAGGTCAATGCCGACTTGTCACTGAAAGGGAGCGCCGTGATCGCGGCCAAGTTCGACCGGATCGTGCAGGTGGAGATCTTGACGCCGCTGCAAGCGGAACCGCTCGCCTGCAAGCGAGACGCCTCCCCGCTGGGCAGCCCGATCCGCTCCCTGCCCGTCATGAAGGACATGCTCTACCTGGACGAGCTGTTCAAGACGACAAAAAATAAATGATGGAACCCCTCGGATTATACCGGCTCAACAGCCTGATCAAGCAAACCTTGAGCAAGCACCTGCCGGGCGCCCTGTGGGTGATCGCCGAGATCGTCGACGTCCGGGAGCACCAAGCCGGCCACTGTTACCTCGAGCTGGTGGAAAAACGGGAGGGAGACGATGCGCTGATCGCCTCCTCGCGCGCCACGATCTGGGCGAGCGCCTACCGGGTGCTCAAGCCCGCCTTCATGGCGGCCACCGGGAAACCCCTGCAAAACGGGATGAAGGTGCTCCTGGAAGTGGCGGTCACTTTCCACGAGCTGTATGGCCACTCGCTTAACGTCAGGAATATCGACCCCTCGTTCACGTTAGGAGACTTGGAACAGAAGAAGCGGGAAGTACTCGCGCGCCTGACGCAAGAGGGCGTGATCGACATGAACCGGGAACTGCCTTTCCCGGCGCTCCCGAAGTCGGTGGCGGTCATCTCCTCCCCGACGGCCGCCGGGTATCAGGATTTCATCGACCAGCTACGCGGCAATGCCGCCGGCTACGCCTTCTACACCTGCCTCTTCCCGGCGCTGATGCAAGGCGCGAACAGCGCGGCATCGGTGATCGGGGCGCTGGAACGGGTGTACGACCACCTCGAGCACTTCGACGTGGTGGTGATCATCCGCGGCGGCGGGGCGCAAACCGACCTGAACAGCTTCGACTCTTACGACTTGGCGGCCAACGTCGCCCAGTTCCCCCTGCCGGTGATCACCGGCATCGGCCACGAGCGGGACGAGAGTATCGTCGACCGGGTGGCCTACAAGAACGTGAAGACCCCCACGGCGGTGGCGGAGTTCCTGCTGGAAGCCTTCCGCGTCGCCGACGCCGCGCTGGCCGGGCGCCGGGATCGTTTCCTGTCGGGCGTGGCGCGCGTGCTGCGGGAAGAACGGCAAGAGCAGGCGAGGCGGACCTTCGCCTTCAGGCAATTGACCCGCTCGTTGCTGGATCGCCGGAGGGCGCGCCTGCTGCTCGTCTCGCAAAAGATCGGCTCGCTCGCCACGCTCGTCGCGCGGCGCCAGTTGGATACCCTCGCGCGACTCGACGCCCGCGCGAGGGGACGGCTCTCCCTCTGCCTTGCCGGCGCCTCCGCGCGTCTGGAAGGCTTATCCGGGCAGGCGCGCGGCAAGGCGCGGCAGTGCCTCCTCTCCCGGAAGCATTTTTTGGAGCTGGCCGAGACGAAAATCGCCTTCTCCGACCCGCGCCGCGTGCTGGAACGCGGCTTCTCCATCACCCGTGTCAACGGCCGCGCCTTGCGCGACGCCGCGGGGATAAAAAGCGGCGACCTCGTGGAGACGGAACTCCGCGACGGGCGCCTGCTCAGCGAGATCAAGGAAATAAAATAACCATTAAATCAAGAAACATGGAAGCGTTAAAATACCGGGAAGCGGTAGAAGAGATCGAGCGGATCATCGCCAAGCTGGAAGAAAACAAGTTAGACGTGGACGAGCTGGGCGAGCAAGTGAAGCGCGTGGCGGGACTGGTCGCCTTCTGCAAGGCCACCCTGCGCGAGACGGAAGAGGAGGTCGAGAACATCTTGCGATCCATGGAAGAGGAACAATGAGCCGCCGCGTGACCCTCGCGCTGGCCACTTGTCAATGCCGTCAACTTAAACAGTTTCCGCTTAAACAGTTCCCGCTCGGCGTAGGCTCCTGCCTACGTCGGGTTAAAAGCAAGGCTCCTGCCTTGCCAAATCTGTTAAGTTACAGGGCAGGAGCCTTGTTTCTACTGCGACGTGGGCTACTTAAACTGAAGGTATTGGCCGCCTGCCTGCTCCTTCCCCTTCTCTCCCTTCAAGCACAACCGGCGGAAGCGCTCCGGCAACTGCTGCGCGCCGACGGCCTCGCACACGCCTCGATCGGCGTCTCCGTCAAGCGGGTCGCGGACGGGCGGGTAATCTGCGAGCACGCCCCCGTCCTTTCCCTGCGACCGGCCTCCGTCTTGAAAATACTCCCGGCGCTCCTCGCCCTGGAAAAGCGCGGGGAACGCTTCACCTACCGCACGACCCTCTCCTACACCGGGGAGATCCGGGACGGCGTGCTGGACGGGCAACTCCTCGTCGCGGCGGGAGGCGACCCCGCGCTGGAATCCGCCTACTTCCCCCGGCGCTCCTTCCTGCAACGCGCGGTGGAGGCCATCCGGGAAGCCGGGATCACGCACCTGCGCGCCGCGCCCGCGGTGGTAGGGGCGGACGACCCCGTCTTTATCCCCGGCTCGTGGCCCTGGGAAGACCTGTCCAACCACTACGGGGCCACCTATCACCCGTTCAACTACCGGGACAACAGCTACGCACTCACCCTGCAAGCCGGCGCCCCGGGCGCCCCGGCGGAGATCGTCGCCCTTTTCCCCGCCGGGATAAACCTCGCGTTTGACAACCGGGTCATCACCGACCCCGCCGGCAGGAACGAGGTATGGATCTACGGCGGCCCCTCCGCCTCCCCCCTCCTGTTGAGGGGCAGCGTGACGGGCGACCCGCGGCGCTACACCGTGAAAGGGGCCATGCACGATCCCGCACGGGCATTTATCGGGGAACTGATCGACCGCCTCGAGCACGCAGGCGTCACCGTGGACGCCCCCCCGTCGCCCCGCGACGCCCCCCTCCCCGCGACGGGCGCCCACGTCCTGCTGACAGAAGAATCTCCCCCGCTGTCGGAAATCATCTACCACGCGAACAAGCGCAGCGTGAACCTGTTCGCCGAAGCCCTGGGCGCCCTAGTCGATCCCGCGCGCTTCGACCGCGCGGCCAAAGAGCGCCTTTCCGCCTCCGGCATAGACACCTCCGGCGTGACGCTCGCGGACGCGAGCGGCCTCTCCCCGGCGAACGTCGCCCCGGCCTCCTTCTTCACCGACCTCCTGCGCTGGGCCTACCCGCGAGCCTCCCGCGCCTTCTGGAACTCGCTCCCGCAAGGCGCGACCGACGCCCCCCTCGCCATCTACTCCGACCACCCGGCCCTGGGCAAGCGCCTCCATGCGAAAACCGGCTCCATGACGGGCGTCCGCGCGCTGGCCGGTTACCTCCTCACCCCGCGAGACGGCCTACTGGCCTTCACCATCCTGATCAACAACTACACCTGCACCCCCCGGCAACTGCAAGAACACGTCCGGGACTTCCTCGCCGCCCTACCCTGACGCAGCCTCTCCAAAAACCTCGCTCCCCTTAAACGGGGCAAGGCGGCTATCCCGCCACGTAGTTTATCGCAGGCGACATGTTAAAAACGAAATAAATTGATTAGCTTTGCTGGCTGAACGAAGAATAAACACACGGCAATCATAACGATAAAAAACATGCGATACAAGAGGATTCTACTGAAATTAAGCGGCGAGTCGCTGGGCGGCGCCCGCGGCGCGGGGCTGGACGCCGAGCGTCTGGAAAGCTACGCACGGCAGGTGAGCGAGGTCGCCCGCACGGGCGTCGAGATCGGCATCGTCGTTGGCGGCGGGAACATCTTCCGGGGCCTGGGCGGCCCGCTGGCCGGCATCGACCGCGTGAAGGGCGACCAGATGGGCATGTTGGCCACCATGATCAACGCCCTCGCCCTGGGCGCCGCGCTGGACAAGGAGGGGTGCCCGAACAGCGTCCTGACGGCCATCCGCGCGGAACCCGTCGGGGAATACTACTCGACGCCGCTGGCGCGCGAGTACCTCTGCGCCGGGCGCGTCGTGATCTTCGGCGGGGGCACGGGCAACCCCTTTTTCACCACCGACACGGCCAGCGCCCTGCGCGCCGTGGAGATCGGCGCCGAGGTGCTGCTCAAGGGCACCCGCGTGGACGGCGTTTACAGCGCCGACCCGGAGAAAGACCCCTCGGCCACGCGCTTCGACCGCCTCTCCCACGACGAGGTCTACCGCCGGGGCTTGAAGGTGATGGACCTGACGGCCACCACCCTGTGCAAGGAGAACGGCCTGCCCGTCGTGGTCTTCAACGTGGAGGTGCCGGGGAACCTGGCCCGCGTGGCCCGCGGCGAGGCGGTGGGGACGATCGTCGGTTAAACCATGGGGCGACTGCTGGACACGATCGACTCCCCGGCCGACCTCAAGCGCCTGCCGGAGGAGCAGTTGCCGCGCCTCTGCGAGGAGTTGCGGGAAAAGATCATCGAGGAGTGCGCCGAGCACCCGGGCCACTTCGGGGCGAGCCTCGGCGTGGTCGAGTTGACGGTGGCCCTGCACCGCGTTCTCGACACCCCCCGCGACAACCTCGTCTGGGACGTCGGCCACCAGGCCTACGCCCACAAGATCCTGACGGGCCGCCGCGACCTCTTCCACACGAACCGGCAGTACAACGGCATCAGCGGCTTCCCCCGCCGCGAGGAGAGCGAGTACGACTCCTTCGGCACGGGCCACTCGTCCACCTCCATCTCCGCCGCCCTCGGCATGGCCGTGGCCGCGAAGCTGGACGGCGAGGAGGATCGCCTCTCGGTGGCCGTGATCGGCGACGGCTCCATGACGGGGGGGCTGGCCTTCGAGGGCCTGAACAATGCGGGGATCAACAACGCCAACCTGCTCGTGATCCTCAATGACAACAACATGGCCATCGACCCCAACGTGGGGGGCATGAGCGACTACCTGCTCGACATCACCACCTCGAGGACCTACAACCGCCTGAAAGAGGAGGCGTGGCGCGTCCTCGGTCGCGTGAACCGGATCAGCCCCGGGGCGCGGGATTTCATCCAGAAGATCGACAACAGCATCAAGTCGCTCGTGATGAAGCACGGCAACCTCTTCGAGGCGCTGGGCCTGCGGTACTTCGGGCCGGTGGACGGGCACGACGTCGCGCACCTCGTCAAGGTGCTCCGCGACCTGAAGGCCATCAAGGGGCCGAGGCTCCTGCACTGCCTCACCGTCAAGGGCAAGGGATTCAAGCAGGCGGAGATCGACCAGACGGTGTGGCACGCCCCGGGCAAGTTCAACAAGGAGACCGGCGAGATCCTCCGCGAGGGGGCGACCGGCGGCCCGCCGCGCTACCAGGACGTCTTCGGCCACACGCTGCTCGAGCTGGCGCGCGCCAACCCGCGAATCGTCGGCATCACGCCCGCCATGCCGACCGGCTGCTCGCTGAACATCATGATGAAGGAGATGCCCGGCCGCTGCTTCGACGTCGGCATCGCCGAGCAGCACGCCGTCACGTTCTCCGCCGGGCTGGCCGCACGCGGCCACGTCCCCTTCTGCAACATCTACTCCTCCTTCATGCAGCGCGCCTACGACCAGGTGATCCACGACGTCGCCCTCCAACGCCTGCCCGTCGTCTTCTGCCTCGACCGCGGGGGGCTGGTGGGCGCCGACGGGGCGACGCACCACGGGGCCTTCGACCTCTCCTACCTCCGCGGGGTGCCGAACCTCACCGTGGCCGCCCCGCTCGACGAGCGGGAGTTGCGGAACATGATGTACACCGCCCAGCTCCCCGGCAACGGCCCCTTCTCGATCCGCTACCCGCGGGGCAACGGGACAAGCGCCGACTGGCGCACCCCCTTCGAGGCCCTCGAAAGGGGGAAGGGGCGTTGCCTCGCGGCGGGCGATCGGGTGGCCGTCCTCTCCATTGGCACCATCGGCCTGGAGGTGGTGGCGGCCCTCGCACGTTGCCCGGCGGGGAGCGTGGCGTGGTACGACATGCGTTTCCTGAAGCCGATCGACGAGGAACTGCTGCACGACGTCTTCCGCCGCTTCCCCCGCGTCCTCACGGTGGAGGAGGGCATCCTCGCGGGCGGCCTCGGGAGCGCCGTGCTCGAGTTCATGGCCGATCACGGCTACGGCGCCCGCGTCGCCCGCGCGGGCATCCCCGATCGCTTCGTGGAGCACGGCACGCGGGCGCAATTGCTCCGGGAATGTGGCCTGGACGCCGACTCGCTCTACCTCCGGCTCCGTGAGTTGCTGGACAACCCCTTAATATAACCCGAGTTCGGGATAAGCATAGCCCGTTAGGGCTTATATATCAATAGAAAACATTTTTCACCCATGAATGAACGCCGTGGGTGTTCAAGCCCTGACGGGATCGCGGAGACTATGCTGTACGATGAATGTTTTTACCAGATACATAAAAGGTCTTATTACCGGATCAAAACGTACGCTTTAGAGCGGGACAGCCGGTAACAATGATCGTGTGTGCCGGGTAAGAATTATTCCAGAACAAATGTAAATTCGTCGTATGAAGCTGTGCGCCATGCATGTTGCCGTGTGGTGGGCGAGGCGGCGAACAGCGGGGAGAAGGTTTTCACCTTCACCGTTTTTCCATCCGGCAAGAACTCAAGTAACCGCAACCAGCCGTCGCCGCCGTTCCCGTTCCAGCCGCCTCCAAGCGCCTGCGCATTAAAGACCATTTGATGTACTTTTTTACCGGCAGCGTTCAGGTCGGTACGAAAGGCGATGTGGCTTTTTTCATCACCCGGGCTTCCGATATGCCCCGCCAGGACGAGTTGTATGTTTGTAGAAGGCTGGACTAACTTTTGCCACAGGGCCGCCCCGTAATTGGGATTTTCCAGCTTGTAGCCCTCTTTTTCAATATGCTTGTTATCGGCGCTCAGGTAGGAATGCGTGAGTAGGATAACCGTGTGCCCGGCATATTTTTCCTGCGAGATGATATGTTTTGCCCAGTTGATGGTTTCATCTCGCGGCGCAAATTCCATCACCAGAAGCAGGAGCTTTTTCCCCTGGGGCGTCACGTATTCGAACGTCGCGTTAGCCAGTGTCGGCATGGCATCGCTATTCAGGCCTACATCGCGCAAAAGGCGCTGAGTCAGCCGGTTTTTATCCACCGGGAAGTATTTGTCGAAATTCGTCTTACGGTTTTCAGCGGATTTGTATCCATAGTCGTGGTTGCCGGTTGCCTGAATACAGGGGACTTTCCCGTCCAGACGGCCGAAAGCCCGGGCAACGGCCTCCCACTGCGATTTGCTGGGCTGGTTTCCATTTTTACCGTCCGGATTCGGATACTCGTTCTGCTCGACCAGGTCGCCCGTACAAAGTACTAACCGAATGTTCAACGGTTCGATGTTCGAGGCAATCCATGCCGTCATCAGTTCAAACAGCGGCTGGTTATAATCAAATTTAATGTACGTTTGCGGATCCGGGATCATGACCATGGTCCACGAAGCGGGATCGCTAAGTCGCGGCGGACTGTACGTTTCTTTCTGTTGTGCCGACATGTTGATCCAGCACAAGACAAGAGCCAATAAAATGACGGATAATCTTCTTTTCATGTCATGGATGTTTTAAGTGGCGCAAAGATAATTATCCGGCCGGAACTTTTGCTTGTCGGCCGGATAAAAGATGAAAATTAGGACACTCATCTCTTTTCCATTGATATGATTCCCCCACGGGGAAGAAAAGAGAAGCGATACACTGTTTTCTATTGATAGGGTTTCCCTTGGCGAGAAAGGCATAAAAATAAACCGCGTGCGGCGTGCATTGCCCGTCAGGGCATTCATATCAATAGAACGAAAGATCAACAGAACTACCCGACAAAACATTTTCTGCCCATGAATAACGGATACTTTTCTGCCTTTTCTCTTGAATCATTGGTGAGGCCATCGTCTTTTTAGCATGTGGATGAGGTGTGATTTGAACGG